>CANSDD010000064.1 GCA_947645535.1 uncultured Mycoplasmatota bacterium | reverse complement strand
TGGGGATAGCTTATGGTCAATTGCAAGAAAGTATGATACAACAGTAGATATTTTAAAGAATTTAAATAATTTATCAAGTAATACACTTTCTATAGGCCAAGTATTAAATGTTCCAAGTAGTACATTAGGAGAAAATATATATACAGTAAAAAGTGGAGATAGTTTGTGGAAAATAGCAAATGAATATAATACAACAGTTGCTAGACTTAAGGAATTAAATAATTTATCAAGTAATAATTTATCAGTAGGTCAAACACTCATAATTCCTTAAAAAAAAGGAAAAGTTAATATTTACCACCTGTTTTTCTTTTCATCAATTTGACAATTTTAATAGAATTTGTTATGATGTTTTTGTTTTCCTAAGAAAAATAGAGGTGAAATTTTGTGAAAACAGACTCGATGAAAAAGATGATTCGAGGAGCCAAAATAATTGGATTATTTTTAATAATCTGTATTGTTTATGGAACTGGTGTATATGTAGGGCGTCTTGTATATGATGGCTTTGTTATTTCAAAAGCTTGGAATGAAGATGCTGCTATTGTGCTTAGTAGAAGCGAGAGTATCGAAATAAATGCCAAAGAAAAAACAGAAGCTAGTATGCCAGAAGTAGAAGAATCTTTTGAAACAACAGAATCTCATATTGTATATGACAATATGACAATTGAAGAATTGGCTGCAAAATTAGACCGTTCTTTAAATTCTACGTTAGCTGGAAAAGGATATTTATTTGCCAGTACTTCATTAGAACTTGGGGTAGATCCTTATTTAGCAGTTGCTATTGTTTTAGAGGAAACAGGGTGCAAATGGGACTGTAGTGGTCTTGTAAAACAATGTAACAACGTTGGAGGACAAAAAGGTGGAAATGTGAAATGTAATGGTGGTTCTTATCGTTACTATCCAACATTAGATGAAGGAATTTATGGATTTATTGATAATCTAGCACGTAATTATTATGCGGTTGGATTAACAACACCAGAAGCAATGAATTCAAAATATGCGGAAAGTAAAACTTGGGCCACCAAAGTAAATAATTATATTGCTGCAATAAGAGCAGCATAAAGGGTATCTTTGATACTCTTTTTATTGACTTTTTTTAAACTTTCTCTTAAAATATAATTAAGAAAGTAGTGGTTGTATGAAAATTTACAAGTGTAAAAAGTGCAATAATTTTATGATAATAGCCTCAGGAGAAGTTATTCCTAATTGTTGTAATGAAGAAATGAAAGAACTTATTGCAGGAAGTGTAGAAGCAGCAGTAGAAAAGCATGTTCCGATTTTATCTTTTGAAGATAATAAATATAAAATAACTGTAGGTGAAGTAGAGCATCCTATGCTAGATGAACATTATATTGAATGGATTGCTTTAGAATTTGAAGATGGAACTATCAAAGTATTTGATTTAAAACCTATTCAAAAACCAATTGTGACATATGAAACAACTAAAAAAATAAAAACGGTATATGCGTATTGTAATTTACATGGGCTTTGGAAAAATGAATTATAAGGAGTAGTTATGAAAAAAAACAGTATTATTTTATTTGTTTTTTGTATTCTTCTACTTAGTATTTTTTCTGGTTGTGGAATTTATAGCAATATTGATTTAGAAGAAGTGAAAAAAGAAATTTTAGAATTAAAAACACGAAAATTAGATATTTCTAAAGTGAAAGAAGTATTAAAAAATAGTAGCTATTTTAATTCTTTGGAAGAAGTAGATATAAATTCAGTTCAAAATTTAGGTATTAGTAAGGAAAATATTGATACAGGACATGGTTTTTTATTTATGGTAGAGAACAATGAAGAGTTTAATTCATTTTCTTATACTTCTTATATTATTGTAAAGCCAGTTGAAGATAGAGAAGATATATTAAAAGAGGAAATTGATAATTATTATAAGAATCTATTTGAAGAATATATAAATAGAGAAGGTGCTACCATAGAAGGTGTAAGACATATAGAAAATGTCATGAAAAAAGAATATGAAGGATATTTCATTTATATTTTATCTTATAATAATGAAGATGTATGGAAAATAATACAAGAAAATAGTCATTCATTATTGTTTGAAAATCCAAAAGAATTAACGTTAAAAGAATTTTCAGAGATTTTTTCTGTAAAAGAAGAATATATTTCAGAATACGAAGCTGTTTTATCTGAAAATGAAGATTCTGTAAGCTTATATGTGATTGTAAAACCAAGAAGTGGAAAAGCAGAAAGTGTAAAAAAATCTATTGATAAATATATGAATGAATTAGAAAAAAAATATGAAACAGATATTATAAATCATAGGATTCAAACAGAAGTAGGAAGTTATTTAATTTATATCGTTTCAAAAGATAATGAAAATATTTTAAATACTATAAAAAATGTAATTGTGAGGAAAAATGGATGACATTTTTCTTTTTTTGTTAAGTAGATTTTTAAAATCTGTAGAAATAATAGTACAGAAAAGTAAAATCAGTCATTTGTCAGAAGTTTTTATATATGGTAAATTGCTACTGAAAGGAGAGATTTTATGAAAAAAATGATTATATTATTACTTGGATTGATGGGAAGTCTTTTTTCACTATCTAAAGTAGAAGCAGTATTATTAGAAGAACAATTTATAAATGGTGTATATTATGTAGAGACTGCACCAGATGGAAGTGTGCATATAGAAAAGCAAGCATTCTTTTATTTAGATGGTAAATTTGCTTATTGCTTAGAACCAGAGGTGTCTGCCAAAGCTGGAGAATATGAAATGATAAATGGATTAGATAGTTTATTGTTTTCAGAAGAAGAAAAAGAAAAAATAGAAGAATATGGATATTATGGATATGAGTATCCAGGACACCAAAGAATAGAATATTATTTGGCAGCACAAGAACTGATTTGGGAGCTAGTATCAGATTATGAAATTACTTGGGTAAATGCCCGAAGTGGTGGCAGTGAAATTGTGATAGAAAATGAAAAGAATGAAATATTATCTTTAATAGAAGAATCAAAAAAACTTCCTTCTTTTGTTTCATCAACTATAAAAGTATATGAAGGAGAAAAATTATTTTTGGAAGATAGAAATGGTGTATTAAATCATTTTGATATTCTTGAAAGTTTTTTCAAAATAGATGGAAATTATATTACATCAAATGAAATATGGGAAGATAGAGTGCTTACTGGGGTTATAAAGCCTTATGATTATAATAGAACATTACTTTATAGGAGAGAAAATGCGCAGACTTTAGCAACCTTGCGACTTACGAAACCTGTTTCTTTTGAAATGAAGATAGAAGTAGAAGGTATACCTATTACAATTCATAAATTAGGCGAAAAAAATAATATCAATAACGGAATTGAATGGATTGAGCAAAGTGGTGTAGAATTTGAACTTTATGCTGAGGAAGATATTATTGGTCATTTTGGAAATATAATATATCAAAAAGGAGCATTAGTAGAAGTATTAACAACAAAGGATGGATATGCCAAAACGAAAAAGCTGCCATATGGAAAATATTATTTAATTGAGACTCATTCTTTAGATGGATATGATAGTTCAGAAGTTATTCATTTTGAAATTAACAATACTGTGGAAAAAGATTTTATAATAGAAGTAAAAAATCAGTTATCCACAGGAAAAATAAAAATTATAAAAAGAGGAGCAGATGGATCTTTATTGTCAGGTGTTATATTTGGACTTTATAATGCAAATGGAGATAAAATAGATGAAAGAAGTACAGATGAAAATGGAGAAATCGTATGGGAGAGAATCCCAAATGGAGAATATCAAATCAAAGAATTAAAAACAGTTGAAGGATATATGCTAGATGATGTACCAGAGAGTGTAAAAGTTGCTTCAAATGAGATTGTGATAGAAAAAATCAATATAAAAGTTCTTCCTGATACAAATAATGATGAAATTGCTCATATACAAATCGTAATTGGATTTTTGGGAATAGGATGGTATTCTAAATGTTCAAAAAAATTATTTCATTAAGTATATTACTTTTCTCTATTTATTTGATTTTAGATACATTTATTCAAAAAACTATTTCTTGGAAATTTTATCAAAACGATATAAAAGAATTTTATGATAGTAAAAGAGTAATAGAGTTAGAATTTCCTGAATTTCAGATAAAGCGCTTTATTAAAATTGGAACTATAGAAGAAATTGATGATAATTTTCCAACACTCTTAGTTGGAAATAAAAATAATATTATTATTGCTGGACATGATAGAAGTCATATTTTTCATTTTCTTCATAATCTAAAAATAGGAAATGAAGTAATTTATAAGAATAATGACGAAGAATATTTTTATCAAATCACAAATATTTTAGTAGTAAAACCAGAGGAAATACAATATTTAGAAGAAACAACCAATAAACAATTAACACTTATTACTTGTACAGAACATAATCAAAAGCGACTGATTATTATTTGTCAAATAAATGGTGAAAAAAATAAAATGATATCTTGAAAAATTATTACCTTATATGCTACAATTTAATTGGGTGGTTTTTATGAAATATGATAAGAAAGATACAGCTCGTTTTATACAAGAAAAATTAGATGGAAAGTCAATGTTAACTTATAAGGAGATTGCGTCAATAACTGGTTATCATCCTAAATATATTTTAAAATTAAAAAAGGAAATATTAGATGGTACCATAGAGTTAGAACATGGTAATAAAAATAAAACTTCTTATAAAGCAATTCCAAAAGAAGAAGAAGAAAAGATTGTTAGTTTGTATAAAAGAAGTAATGCAAGTGTTAGACGTTTTTGTAAATTTTATGGAAGACGTAGTTATTCTTGTATTTATTATATTTTGAAAAAACATGGTTTATTAGAGAAAAATCAAAACAATAAATAAAAAAATTGTCATGATTTTATGACAATCTTTTAGAAACATCTTAAAATAAAAGCAACAATAAAACATAGAATAAATCCGATAATTGTAGGAAGCACGCAAGAGATAATAGTCCATTTTAAACTGTTTGTCTCTTTTTTTATTGTTAAGATTGTTGTTCCACAAGGAAAGTGAAAACAAGCAAAAATCATTGTACAGATTGCTGTTATATATGTCCAACCATTTTGAACAAGTAAGTCTTTTAAAGCTAATAAATTGTTAAATTCTACGAGTGTGCTACTAGATAAGTAACTCATAATAATAATTGGCATTACAATTTCATTTGCTGGAAGGCCTAATATGAATGCCATTAAAATAACACCATCTAAACCTATTATTTTAGCAAATGGATCTAAAAATGAAGTAAAGTGAGTCAGAATACTAAGATTTCCAATTTTTATATTGGCAAGAATCCAAATAAGTAACCCAGCAGGGGCGGCTACCATAATTGCTCTACCAAGAACAAATATTGTTCTGTCTAGAATAGAACGAATAATTACTTTTCCAATTTGTGGTTTTCTATATGGTGGAAGTTCTAAAATAAAAGACGATGGATAACCTTTTAATAATGTTTTTGAAAGTAGTTTGGAAATTAGAAATGTCATTATAATACAAATTAGAATTACTGTAATGAGTATCAGTGTAGAAGTGATAGAACTTAAGAAGGTAGATGAGATAATTCCAGCAAAAAACATTGTGATAATTGAAATTAACATTGGAAATCTACCATTGCAAGGTACAAAATTATTTGTAAGAATAGCTAATAATCTTTCTCTTGGAGAATCAATAATTCGGCAGCCAACAACTCCACAAGCATTACATCCAAATCCCATACACATAGTAAGTGATTGTTTTCCATGGCAAGATGCTTTTTTAAAGAGATGGTCCATGTTAAAGGCAATTCTTGGTAAAAATCCAGAATCTTCTAATAATGTGAAAAGAGGGAAGAAGATAGCCATAGGTGGTAGCATAACAGAGACAACAGAAGCAAGTGTTTGATAAATTCCATATACTATTGGTTCTAAAATCCAAGATGGAGTATGAATAAATTTTAGTATATTCACAAGATGTGGCTCAAAGCTAAATAAAAATTTTGATAATAATTCAGATGGATAATTAGCACCAGTAATAGTAAACCAAAAAATACCACATAGTAATAATAACATCATAGGTATTCCAAACCATTTAGATGTGAATATTTTATCTATTTTTTGATCTTTTTCATTGTATCTTTTATCGTGAAGTGTAACTGAATTTTGATAAATTCTTTCACTTTCTTTGACAATAGTAGTTACTATTTCATCATTAACATCTTCTATATTATGTTCTTTTAAATACCTATGTGCATTTTCTATAGCAATTTTTAAAGATTTATTTTCTAAAATATCAATTTCTAAATATTCTTCTAATGATTTTGCTAAAGAAGTGTTTCTATCTAATAATTTTAAACTGATAAAACGACTTTTCTTTTCATCATCAACAAGTTTATTGATTTCTGGTATTATCATTGCAATAGCACTTTCAATTTCCTCAGGGTAAGATACCATAAATGGTTTGAATTCTAAATCCGTATTACTTACAATTTTTATCTTTTCCATTAAATCATCCAATCCTTGATGATTTCTAGCACTTGTTCCTACAACAAAAATACCAAGAGAATAAGATAATTTTGTTAAATCAATATCTATTTTTTTCTTTTTTGCTTCATCTAAAAGGTTTAAACATAAGACTGCTTTGTCAGTTAATTCAATAATTTGTAATACTAAGTTTAAGTTACGTTCTAGATTAGTTGCATCTACTACAATAACTGTTGTATCAGGATTGCCAAAACAAATAAAATCTCTCGCAACTTCTTCTTCAACAGAACTTGCTAGTAAAGAATATGTTCCAGGTAAATCTACGAGGGTAAAATTTCTATTTCCATAAGTATATGTTCCTTGTGCGTTACTAACTGTTTTTCCAGGCCAATTCCCAGTATGTTGATTTAAACCAGTTAATTCATTAAAAACAGTACTTTTACCAACATTTGGATTTCCTGCAAGTGCAATGATTTTGCCATTTTCTTTTTTGTTAATATAAAATTTTTTATTTGTTTTAAATCCAGTAGATGATGAAGTTAATCCCATAGAGATTCCTCCATTCTTGTAACTTTTATCATTTCAGCATCTTCTTCTCTAAGAGCAATAACAGCCCCTCTAATTAAATATGCTTTTGGTTCTTTAAATGGACTTTCATATAATATTTTTATCTTTGTATTAGGTACAATACCTAAATCTAGAAATCTTCTTTTTAATTTGTCAGTTGTATTTATTTTCACTACAATACCAGTTTCTCCAGGATTTAATGTCCCTAAGGATATAAGTTTTTCCATTTTTCTCACTCCAATTAGTTTGTCATTATAATGTATGTAAAGAATAAAAATGTGTGAAATTTAGAAAAGTTATTTTATCATTTTGAAATATAATTTTTTAGTTTTGAAAATGAAAAAAGAAAACTTATGTTTTGTTTTCTTTAGATTCTAGTAATTAGATTACCAAATTCATTCCAACCAATAATCTTATCTTTTTGAAGTCTTCCTACAACAATCCCTGTAGATATATGATTTTCAATTGAAAATTTTTTTATTATTGTTTCATTATAAATATTATTATTTTTAATAAAATTATTATAAATATTATCTGGTATTAAAATATTTCTAGAAAATTTGTCAGCTTCAGCTTCAATATCATTTGTTTCTGTATTTTCTAAATCGATAAATACTTCTTTTTTACTATGTAGTAAAAGATGAGCAATTTCATGAAATAACGTAAACCATAAGATATCATCTTTTTTACCTCTATCACTAATCATTATAATTGCTTTCTCACAAGAAATTTTATATGAAACTCCGTTCACATATGTATTAGGAAGATGTGGCTCAAAAATAAGTGCAATACCACATTCTTTTAATAATTCTTTTATTTGATTATATTCTTCTAGAAAAGGTTTATCAGCAAGTTCTCTTATTTTATAAGTATTTATTTTTAATTGTTCAATATTGAAATTTGGATATTCATCTTTATTAGCTTGTATTTCTCCATATCTGAGCCAACAATATAGTGAATCAAATGAAAATTTATCATTTTTACTTTTACGAAATGCAAGTTTTCTTTTTAATTCTGTATCAAACTCAAGAGAAGCAACAGAAAAAAATTTTCTTAAATTGATAACTTTTTCCTGTGGATTTCTTGTTTGTTCAATAAAATCCCAATTACGTTTTGACATTTCTGAATAAGGAATATGAATTAAGAATTTTTCATCTTCTTGAATAGATTCCATATCCTTTTTTCTCTCTAATGCCTCTCTATAGTTACTTTCTAAATTGTTCCAAAAACTTGCAGGTATGTGAAAGACATACTCTAATTTAATTGCAGTTGTAGTTGTAATTGGTGCTTTTCCTTTTACAATTTCATTAATTGTTTTTTTACTGATTCCAGTTTTATCAGCAAGATCTAGCTGACTCATACAATTTACTTCTAATAATTCTAAAATGGTTTCTCCAGGTGCTATGATATATTCTTCAAATTTATTTAATTTACTCATAATGTTTGGACACCTCCATTATTTCTATTTCTTTTATTTCTTTTAAATCTTCTATTATTATATTATTCTCTTTTGATTTAAATATTAGTCTATACTGTCCAGTAATGTTTATAGCAAATTGTTCTTGTCTTTTTCCTGTTAACTTATGTCTTCTAAAAGGTGGATTTGTTGGAATTTCATCTAGTGAAGTAAAGGATTTTAATTGTTTAATTCTAAGTGGTAATTTTTGAGCAACTTCACTTCCATATTTTTTTACTAATTCCTTATTGTATGTATGATTTTCACAAACATTTTCAAGTTTTTCATTTTTATACGTTAATATCATTATTTTCTCCTTTCTCTTTGATTAACGTAATTGGTTAATTGTATTATACATTGAAAGCGTATAAAAGTAAATATTTTAATTAACGTATTAGGTAAATTATAAAAACTCGTACATTTCTTTTTTAAATCCACGTTTTTTCTCATGTAGAGATTTTACATTTTGAAACCCTCTTTTTACAAATGAGAGATTACATTTGAAAACACACTTATTTCATATTTTTTGATATGTGTTTTTCTATTTGTAAACTCTCTTTTTCTTATTCTAATCAAAATTTCTCTAACTATAAGCTATAATAAACAAGATTTATGTGTCTATAAGAAAGAGAGGAAAAAATGAAACATATGAATTTAGAACATAGAGAAACAATTGAAATAATGTTAAAAGAACAAAAAAAATTTATAGTTAAAAGAATGTATTATCTCACAATACATTCTTTTCCATAAAATACAATCGAATACTTATTTATAGCCTCTACTTTATCTAACTCTAATTCTTTATAATATTCTTGTGTCTTTATTTGATTTAATGCTTTTATAGCTAATTCTTCCATTTCTTCCTTTTGATTTGCTAACTTTATCTCAATTATAATTCCTATACTTCTATCTTTCTTTTCTATCAT
>CANSDD010000063.1 GCA_947645535.1 uncultured Mycoplasmatota bacterium | reverse complement strand
ACTATTTCTTTTCCTTCTACTTTTATTTTGTAACCATTTTGTCTCTAATATTCACGTTATACTAGAATTTGTACTATTTTTATTGATTTGATTTCTAAGTCTATCTATTTCTATATCCTTTTCTACAATAACTTTTTCAAATTTTTCAAATTTAGTATTAAATTCTTCAGTTAATTGTTTTACTACTTTATTGATAGAAGAATTTATATATGCTTCTATTTCTTCTACTTTTTTTAATTTTTTCGAAACTATTTGACTTCTTTTTTTATTATTTTTATTTAAAAGTTAGGTAGTAACTTTATGATGAAAAAATTTCATAAAAAAAACACCTACTGATGTTTTTTATAATGTTGCCATTCCACCTATTCCAAGTGGCAATCCAGCTAAGAACCAACATGATAAAATTAAAATCCATAGTCCAGCCATCATAAGTGCAACTGGAAAAATTATTTTATATGTTCCAAATATTGTCACTTCATTACTTGTGTAGTTATCTTTTTGTAAGAATGCTACCATCACAATAAAATATATAAATAATGGTGTCATACTTTTTCCTATTCCATCAGCTACTGAAAATATAAATTGACTGAAGTCTGGTGTAATATTCGCTCTCATAAATAATGGAATAATAACTGGAGAAGCTAACATCCATTTTGTTACACTAGATGGAATTAACACACTAATTAAAACAATTGCTACAACAAAGCAAATAATAAGTGGTAGACCTGTAAATTCTAAAGATGTAATAAATTCAATGACATTTGTTGCTACTACTTCACCTAAATTAGTCCATTCTAATATCCCAGTCATAAGTGATGTAAAAAATAGTAATACAAGCAGATATCCTATATTATTAAATCCTTTTGATAAATCAACACTATATTCATGTGTATTTTTCACATTTCCAGAAAAATAACCATATACTCCTCCACATATCATAGAAATAATTACAAATATGAACATCAGCCCATCACGAAATGGTGCTGTTTCACTAAATACTTGAGCAATATATGTTTCTTGATTCATATCTAATAATATACCAGAACCTGGTAAACCTGGAATAATCATATAAATTGACAATCCTAATAAAATTATAAATGTTATATTACTAAGAAATAAAGCTCTTTTAGAAATAACCAAGTCATCATCATCAATCATTGGCTTTTTAAATTTTGGCTCTAGAAATTTATGAATTAAAAGAGTACCTACGAATGACAAAACAAATGTACTTACTACCATAATATATATATTCGATAACAAACTAAATTGATAAGTTTTATCTACATCAACAATCGCTGCTGCCTCAGTTAAGTTACCTAATTGAAATGTATCAAAATTATACCACAGTCCTGTCCCATAACCCAATGTTATTCCAAGAAAAATTGTAAGTACTCCTAACATTTGACTTTTCCCTAAATATCTGTACATAACACTTACTAATGGAATTAACATAATATAACTATATTCTCCAATCAATGAAGAGATAACTCCTAAGAAAAACACTAAAAATGTTGTTGCTTTAGAATTTAATTTTCTAAAAGGTGTGAAAATTGCTTTAAATAAGCCACTTGATTCTCCAATACTAATTGCAATAAAAGACATGATAATTAGTACCAAAGATTCAAAGGACCTAAAGTTCATTACTACATTACTAAATATATATTTTAATCCATTAATTGTAAAAATATTCTGGACAGTTACTAAAGATGATTCTAATGTTCCATTCACAATTGCTGTTTTTTGCCCTTGTACTTCTAACATTGAGAAAATAGTACTTAGAAACATCAAAATAATTGTTAAAATTATAATTGTAATTACAGGACCAAGCATTATTTTCTTTTTATCTTTTTTCTTTTTCATAGATCCTCCTACTCACTTATCACTTTTTTTAATTTTTTATTAAACTCTATTCTTGTAAGCATAATACTTCTTTCACATTTTTTACATTTTATTTTTATATCTGCTCCTACTCTAGTAATAATCCATTCATTACTACCACAAGGATGTTCTTTTCTCATCATAACAATACTTCCTAATTTATACTCTTTCATCATGTAACACCACCTGAAAATATGGAATTATAATATTATTTTCATCAAATGCATCTTTAATGGCCTTTCTAAGAAGACGTTGCACTCCAAAATGTTGCATTGCCTTACATGGAACTACAACTCTATATACAATTCCATTTTCCCCTAATTCTTGAACCCCTAATAATTCTATTTTTCCTTTTAAAAGAGGAATTTTATTTTGTTGTTCTAGACACATTTCTTTTAATACTTTCTCTACTTTTTCCAAATTTGCTTCATAAGATACACTTACATCAACAATAGCCATAGAACTATGCATATTATAATTAGTAACTTCTGTTAACATTCTATTAGAAATGATTTTCGTTTCTCCTCCATAAGCTTTAATTCTAGTTGTCTTTAAGCCTAATGATGTAACTTCTCCCATGAAATCACCGATTTGTATCCAATCACCTACTCTAAATTGATCTTCAAACAAAATAGAAATTCCAGCAATAATATCTTTTAATAAATCTTGCATAGCAAGTCCAAGTACTGCTCCTACAACTCCAATAGAAGCTAAAATGGCCTGAGTATCTATTCCATAAACATTTAAAATTAGAATAACATCTATTCCCAAAATAATATATTTAATAACACTTCTTGTAACAGTTAAAAGAGTTTGTCTTTTTTTTTCATCCATTCTTTTTGCAGGTTTTTTGGAAAAATGTTTTATCATCTTTGTAATAAACATATATATAATAATACTAATTCCAATAATTAAGACTGGATTAATTACTTCTTTTACTAATATTGCATCTCGTAAATCATTCATAAAGTTACTCCTTTATATTTAAAATCTCTAAAATTCTATTTAAATCTGCAACATTACTAAAATGTATTTCTACTTTTTTATCTTTTATTTTTACTTTGGTATCTAATTTTTCTCTTAATAGATCTTCTACAAATTTATATTCATTAGAGTTTTCTTTTTGTCTATGAATTTTTACCCTTCTTTCCATATCTCTATTATTTGTAATTGTTTCTATTTCACGTACTGGTAATTTTTCATTCATAATTTGATGGGCAAGTTCTATTACTTTCTCATCTGATTCTAATTTACTTAATGCTCTCGCATGTCCCATAGTAATATTTCCATTTGCTACTTCTTGCTGTACTTCTTTTGGCAGGCGAAGAAGTCCTAAAATATTTGTAATGTGACTTCTACTTTTTCCAACTTTTTTTGCCAATTCATCTTGTGTTAAACCTAAGTTTTGAATCATAGTATGATATGCTTCTGCTTCTTCAATAGAACTTAAATTTTCACGCTGTAAATTTTCAAGTAGTGCTATTTCCATCATTTGTTCATCTGTAAATTCACGAATAATTGCTGGTATTTTTTCTAAACCTGCTAATTTACTAGCGCGAAATCTTCTCTCTCCTGCAATTATTTCATAACCCTTGATACTTTTTTTTACAATAATTGGTTGAAATACACCATGTTCTTTAATAGAAGATGCTAACTCCTCTAAACTTTCATCTTTAAATACTTTACGAGGTTGATATGGATTTGGACGTAATTCTGATAGTTTTAATTCAACAATTTCCTCATTTGTTGCTGTTTCATAAATTTGTCTTTCCATACTTTCTATATCAAGATTGTCTGAATTAAAAAGTTGCTCTAGACCCCTACCTAATGCTCTTCTACTTTCCATTTCTTTCTAATACCTCCTTCGCTAAATTAAGATATGCTTCTGTTCCTCTACTGTTTGGATCATAAGCAATAATTGGTTTTCCATGACTTGGTGCTTCTGATAATCTTACAAGTCTTGGGATAATTGTATCATAAACTCTCTCTTTAAAATAACTTTTGATATCTTCTACTACTTCTAATCCTAAATTAGTACGATTATCAAGCATTGTTAATAATACACCTTCTATATCTAGTGTTGGATTTAGATTTTTTTGTGCAAGCATGATTGTATTCAATAACTGCATAATTCCTTCTAGTGCAAAAAATTCACATTGTACTGGAATAATTACAGAATCTGCTGCAGTTAAAGCATTTAGTGTTAAAGTTTCCAATGATGGTGGACAATCAATAATCACATAATCAAACATAGATTTAGTTTCATCTAAATATTTTTTTAATTGTGCATTTTTTTGAAATCCTGGTTCTAATATACTTTTTTCTTGTAATTCAGGATTTGCCCCTGCTAATACAATATTAGAAGGAATAATATAAAGATTTTTAAATTTTGTTTTTATGATTACTTCATTTAACTGTGCCTTATCCATCATTAAATCATAAACATTTTTCTTTACTTCCCCTTTATCTATTCCAACTCCTGTTGTAGCATTTCCTTGAGGATCCAAATCTACTAATAATGCCTTTTGTCTTAGTGCACCTAAAGAAGCGGCTAAATTGATACTAGAAGTAGTTTTTCCTACTCCACCTTTTTGATTAACTAAGGCTATTATCTTTCCCATTTACATCACCATTTTCTAATTACGTTCTATATCATATTTTATCATAAATATCACTTGATAGCTATCTAATTTACAAAAAAATCAAAAATTAAGAATGATTACTTTATTTTATTGATATAAAATACTTATTTAATAAACTTTTTTTCTTCCTTTATTTTCTTTATTTAACTTAATCTTAGCTCCATTATAAAGTAGGCATAAGATAAAATACCATAAAGTAAATATTCCCCAGTAAAACTGGGGATTTTCTTTAGACAAAAAGAAGAATTATTTTTCTAATTCTTCTAATTTTTTAATTAATTCTTTTTTAGATAATTGATAATATTTTTCAATACCTTTTTCTTGAGCAATGATACGTAATTCTTCAAGAGTTAAATCTTCTAAACTTGCTTCTTTAAAATCACTTTCATCTATTTCCTTATCATCATCTGGCATACAACCATTTTTTACAAGATAATCAATTTGTTCTTTTGTAATTGTTTCATGCTCTAATAACGCATTTGCAATTAAGTCCAATAAATTTTTATTTTCTTTAATTACTTTTTTAGCTTTTTCATAACATTCGTTGATTATTTTTCTTTGTTCTTGATCAATTTCAAAAGCAACTTGGCTTGAAAAATTTCTACTCTTATTATAATCTCTTCCTAAGAATACACTTGATTCTTGATGTTCAAATTGCACTGGACCAAGTTCACTCATACCATATTCAGTTACCATCGCACGTGCTATTTTAGTTGCCTTTTCAAAATCATTATGTGCTCCTGTTGTCATTTCGTTAAACATAAATTCCTCAGCTACACGTCCTCCAAGTAAACCACAAATCATATCTAATAATTCACTCTTAGTCTGTAAATACGTTTCTTCTCTTGGAAGCATTAAATTATATCCTCCAGCTGAACCTCTAGGCACAATTGTAATTTTCTGAACTTCATTCGCTCCATCTAAACATAAGCCTAATACTGCGTGTCCTGCTTCATGATAAGCGACAACTTTCTTCTCTTTTTCTGTATATTTATGACTTGTTTTAGCTGGTCCCATAAGTACTCTATCATGTGCTTCATCAATTTCAGTCATTGTAATCATTTTCTTATTTCTTCTAACTGCAAGTAAAGCTGCCTCATTTAATAAGTTTTCTAAATCGGCTCCACTAAATCCTACAGTTCTTTTTGCTATATTAGATAATTCTACACCTTTACTAAATGTTTTTCCTTTAGCATGTACTTTAAGTATTGCTTCTCTACCTTTTACATCTGGTAAATTTACTGTTACCTGACGATCAAATCTTCCCGGACGAAGAAGAGCTGGGTCTAATACATCTGGTCTATTTGTTGCAGCAATGATAATAATACCTTCATTGGCACCAAATCCATCCATTTCTGTTAACAATTGATTTAAAGTTTGTTCTCTTTCATCATGTCCTCCACCTAGTCCTGCTCCTCTTTGACGACCTACTGCATCAATTTCATCAATAAAAATTAAACATGGCGCACTTTGTTTTGCTTGTTTAAACATATCTCTTACACGAGATGCTCCTACACCTACAAATAATTCTACAAATTCACTACCACTAATAAAATAAAATGGTACATTGGCTTCTCCTGCTACTGCACGTGCAAGTAAGGTTTTACCTGTTCCTGGAGGACCTACTAATAATACTCCTTTTGGAATTCTTGCACCTAAACTTTGGAACTTTTTAGGACTTTTTAAAAAATCAATAAGTTCTGCTACTTCTTCTTTTTCTTCATCTAATCCTGCTACTTCTTTAAATGTCACTTTTTTATTATTTTCAGATAGACGAGCTCTACTCTTTCCAAAATCCATAGATTTATTAGCTCCACCCATTTGTTTAGTAATAATAAAGAATGCTCCTCCTATTAGAATGACCATTGGTAATACATTTAAAATAAATAACAAAAATGTACTTGAATCTGGATCATTAATTGTTTCTAATTTAAATCCTTGTTCCTCTTCAAGCTCAAGAAGTCTTGTCATTGGCTCTTCTGCCATTGGTACTTTTAATACAAATGTCTCATTCTCATTATAATCTTTTAATTTTCCTCTTATTTCATAAACACTCGCTCTACTTCTTGGAATAACCTGCACTTCAGTTAAATTTCCTTTAACAGCTTCTTCCATAAACTTATCATATGTTAGTTTGTTTACTTTTTGATTGATGACATTAAAAAAATATAATACTCCAGCCATGACTAAAAATAATAATAGATATGGCATTAAGCCTCTTTTCACAGCTTTTTTATTCATTACATTTTTCCCTCCTTAATAATACCTCAGTATTATATCATACTTTTCCTCTTTTGTTTTATCAAATTTTGATTTTTTTACACCTGGAAGCCAAACTATCTTACCTGTACTATCTGTTACAATAGGATAAAGCTTTCTTTCATGTACTGGAATTTTAGAATTAATAAAAATTTCTTTTATTTTTTTACTTCCATTTAACCCCTTTACTTCCATATAATCTTGTTTCTTTTTTGTCCTTACTATTAAAGGCATAACAATATCATTTTTATTTAATCTACATACATAATTTGAATCACTTTCTTCTTCTGTTACAAATTTTATTCTATGTCCATTTGGTAATTCTGTATTAGATACTAATTCTATTTTATAATCTGCCTCTGTTTTATTATTTTCAAAAATAATTGTATTATATTCTTTTCTCACAATATAATTTCCAGGTAAATCTATTTTTACACCAGATTGTTTAAAAGTTAAATCTATAATCTGATTTACATGTATACTTTCTAATTTATTTTGATTTTCATATAACATACCTAATACTGTTTGAATGATTCTTTTTTTTATCAAAGTGTCTACTGTATGCCAATCTTTTAAAGAGAGTATATTATGATTATATCTTACCTTTATCTCTTTTTTTACTTCCTTTTCAATATAGTTTTCGACATCTTCCAATTCTTCACTGAGCGCTAAAAACTTTAAATGTACATTTTTATTTTCACTTTTTATAAAAGGTAATATATTCTTTCTAATTCGATTTCTTGTATATACTTCTTTTTCATTAGATGAATCAATACAATAAGGAATATTATTTTTTATATTGTAATTTAATAATTCCGCTTTGGTATATTCTAATAATGGTCTTACTATATAGTAATCTTTTTTCTTAGTAATTTTTGAAAAGCCATGTAATGCTTTTAATGTTGTTCCTCTCATCATTCGAAATAACATTGTTTCCATTAAATCATCTCCATGATGTGCTGTAAACAAATAAGAAGAATTATATTTTTTTAACAACATTTCAAAAAATTTATATCTCATATGATGTGCCTGATTATGAAAATTACTTTTATCATATTTCTCAATTATCATCGATTCAAATATATGTCCTTTATTTTTACAATATTCTTTAACAAACTCTTCTTCTTCATTTTGACCAATTCTACCAGTATTATGATTAACATGTGCACAAATAATATTATCAAATTTTTTTTCTAACAATGATAAAAGTGCCATAGAATCTGGTCCTCCAGATACTGCTACTACAATAGGAACATTTTTATCTATTTGTAATTTTTTTAAAGTATTTTCTATCATTACCATTCAATTCCTTTTGTTCCTGCTGCTTCTAAATAAGCATTAGCTTTAGAAAATGGTTTACTACCAAAAAAACCACGATATGCTGATAAAGGCGATGGATGAACACTTTCTATAATTTTATGTTTTGTATTTGTAATCAGTACTTTTTTACTTCTAGCATAGCTTCCCCATAAAATAAAAACTATGGTTTCTTCTCTTTCATTTAATTTTTGAATAATGTTATCTGTAAATGTTTCCCATCCTTTATCTTTATGAGACAAAGGTCTATCTTTTATGACAGTCATAATTGAGTTTAATAAAAGGACCCCTTTCTTAGCCCAGTCGGTTAAGTCTGTCGAAGTTCTTTTTACTCCTATATCAGATTCTAATTCTGTAAAAATATTTTGAAGAGATGGAGGAATAGCTACTCCTTCTTGTACTGAAAAGGATAAACCATGTGCTTCTCTTTCTCCATGGTAAGGATCTTGTCCTAAAATAACTACTTTTACATCATCATAATCCGTATATCTTAATGCATTAAATATATTTTTATATTCTGGATAAACAATCTTATGTGTATATTCATCTCTTACAAATGCTCCAAGCTTTTTAAAATAATCTTTTTTCATTTCATCTTCTAATACAATATCCCATTTTTTATTTATCATAAATCTCACTACCTTTATATATTATTTGCAATGTCAATAAATATTTCTAATGATAACTGTTCTGCTCTTACTGTTAAATCAAGATTATATTTATTTAATATTTTCTCTATTTTATCTAATGGATACTCTCTTAAATTATTTTTCAATGTTTTTCTTTTTTGTTTAAAACTATCCTTAATAAGTTTAAAAAATACCTCTTCATTTACTTTTAATAATTGTTTTTTCTTTTTCATTTCTATAACAATACTATCTACATTAGGTTTTGGTAAAAATACATTTTTACTAATATCCATTATTTTTCTTGTATCAAAGTAATAATTTAAAAATACTGATAAAGAACTATAATCCTTACTTCCTGGATTAGCTTTAAATCTATCTCCTACTTCTTTTTGTACCATCACTACTATTTTTTCTACAGGTATTTTATTTTCAATTATTTTCATAATGATTGGAGTTGTTATGTAATAAGGTAAATTAGCTACTACATATAATTTTTGAAAGTTATATGTATTTATTTTCTCTATTACATTTGCGCTTAAAAAATCTTCATATATTATTTCCACATTATTTTTATCTTTTAAAGTTTCATCTAATACTGCTTTTAATTTGTTATCTATCTCATAACATAAAATATTTTTGGCTTTTCCACTTAATTTATAGGTTAAGGATCCTGCTCCAGGTCCTATTTCAAGTATCATTGTTTCTTTATCTATGTCTGCCTTTTTTACTATATTTTCTATAATATTTTCATCTATAATAAAATTTTGCCCAAAATTCTTTTTTAGATAAAAACCATTTTTTTCTAATAAAGTTTTCATTTTTGTTGGTGAATATTCCATAAATTCCTCCATTCATCTTTATTTATTATAATAGTTTTTTAGTTATTTTACAAGAAAAAAGAACGATTAGTAATCATGGTTTAATCGTTCCTATGATTTG
>CANSDD010000062.1 GCA_947645535.1 uncultured Mycoplasmatota bacterium | reverse complement strand
AAGAAGGATATGAGTCTGGATACGATTTAGGATATGACTCTGGATATGATTCTGGGTATGATTCTGGAATTGAACAAAATCAATATGACATTGTAAAAAGGATGCTAAAGGAAAATTTGAGTATAGAATTTATTATGAAAATGACAGATGTATCAAGAACTAAAATAGAAGAAATAAAAAAATCATTTATTGAAGTCAAACAATAAAAATTGTAAAAAATAAAAATAGATAACTTCATCTCTTTTTATTTTTTTTACTTTCCTGTATAATAATGATATAGTAAGAATAGTGAGGGGAAAATATGTTAGGAAAAATTGTAGGAATTGAAAACAATATTGTTATTATAAAATTAAATATTGAACTAGATAAATTTCAAAGTATTTTAAACAATCATGTTATTATGGAAGAACCAGAACGGAAATATGTAGGAGAAATTGTAGATATAAAAGATGGATATGGATATATTAGTTTACTTGGAGAGTTAAATGAAAAAGATTTTGTGTTTGGAGTTATTAAAAAACCTTCTTTTGGAGCTAGTGTAAAACTAATATCAAAAGAAAAAATACCTCTTATTATAGGATTACCCAATTACCGTGAAAGTGAAGACTTGTTAATTGGTGAAAGTGCAATTTATGAAGGCGTTAGAGTTGGAGTTAATGTAAATCAATTTTTTAGTAATCATTTTGCTATTTTTGGGAGTACAGGAAGTGGAAAGTCTTGTAGTGTAGCACGTATACTTCAAAATTTATTTGAAAAAAAACATTCTATAGCATATCGAGCAAGTATATTTATTTTTGATGCATATGGAGAATATCATCATGCCTTTCGTAAATTACATGATATTACTCCTGAAATTAGTTTTAAATCATATACAACAAATATCAATGCTGAGGAAAGGGAAACTATTAAAATACCATTATGGTTATTAGATACAGATGATATTGCTTTATTATTAAGTGCTGAGAAACCTTCACAACTTCCTATTATTGAACAAGCATTAAAATTAGTAACTATATTTGGTAGAGAAGAAGAAATTGTTTTAAAACATAAGAATGATATTATTGCAAGAGCAATATTGGATATTTTTGCAAGTGGAAGACCACCTGCTCAAATCAGAGATCAAGTGTTTTCAGTACTTACATCTTATAATACAAAAGAATTAAACTTAGAAACACCAATTTATCAGCCAGGATATACAAGACCATTAAAACAGTGTTTACTTATTGATGCTTCTGGAAAGATTAGAGAAATGGAACTGATAACAGCATTTATGCAAACATTTATCAATGATGAATTAGAATTAAAAATGCCTGATGGTACATTTAAATATTCTTTGAAAGACTTAAGAGATGCATTTGATTTCGCACTGATTGCTGAAGGTGTTTTAAAAAGTGATAAAGTATATGATGATGCGAATGTATTAAAAGTACGTTTACATTCTTTAGTGAATAGTGATTATAGTATTTATTTTGATGTAGATGAATATGTTTCAAGAGAACAATATATTCGTAATTTATTAACTGCCGAAAATGGAAGAAAAGCTCAAATTATCAATTTTAACATCAATTATGTTGATGATAGATTTGCTAAAAACATTACAAAGATGTATTCTAAACTATTATTTGATTATGCAAAAAATTTGGAGAAAAGAGCTTCATTACCATTTCATATTATATTAGAAGAAGCACATAGATATGTGCAAAATGATAGTGATGTTTCATTGATTGGATATAATATATTCGATAGAATTACGAAAGAAGGTAGAAAGTATGGAGTTTTATTGGGGCTTATTTCACAAAGACCTAGTGAATTATCGGAAACTTGCTTATCGCAATGTAGTAATTTCTTAATTTTTAAAATGCTACATCCTTTAGATGTTGATTATATTCAAAAGATGGTACCAAATATTACTAATGAGGTTGTAAAAAGATTACGTATTTTGCAACCTGGAACTTGTATTGCCTTTGGAAATGCTTTTAAAATACCAGTACTAATTAAACTTCCTATGCCAAATCCAGCACCTGCTAGTAGTAGCTGTGATATTAGTGGTATATGGTTCGTAGAGCGAAAGAGAAGTAATTAGAATGGAAAAGTAGAAATATTATCTACTTTTTTCTATTGATAGATTTTTTCTAAAATTATTGATATACTTAGATTAACATAGGAGTGAGAAGTATGGTTAAAGAGTATTATCGTTTTATAAAAGAATATTTAGAAATATCAAATCCTAGAAAAGATTATTTAATTATTACTTTTATAACAGCATTTTTATATAAAGTCTTTTTATTACTAATGCCGTTTTTGGCTTCATGGACTATTAAATATGCTACAAATAGGTTTATACAAGTTTAATCTATTTAGCGCTCGTATATGGATGTTATCATTTCTTTTTATATTTTAATTATCGAATATATGGTAAAAATATGCAGTATTGTTATGTTAATTTACAAACAAAACTTTTAAATAAATTAATGACCGTAGATGAAAATTTTACGAAAACGATTCCTAAAGGAAAATTACTAAATTCTATCAATGCAGATGTAATTGATATAGGGGATATGTTAGATACTTTATCTGAGTTTTTAATGACATTACTTATAACATTTACTTGGCAATTATTTTTATGATTTATGCTTATATTTATATTACTAGTAAAAATTATTATGATCGAAAAGTAGATGAATATTATCAAAAACAGAGAAAAAGTAACGATAAATATAGTCATTTATTTACTCAAATATTAAATGGATTACAAGAAATAAAAACATTTCATATGCTTCCTAAACTACATAAAAAATTAGATAGAATTAAAAGTGAATATTCTAAAAATTATATGATAAAAAGAAAATATTATGTTCGAAGAGAAAATGATGTTCGTTTTATTACCCATACATTTAGTATCTTACTTTATGTGATATTAGTACTACTCATGATAAGAGGAACAATTGGAGTAGATGCATTAGTATTGGTGATTGGTTATTTTGAATCAATGAATAGTTATCTTGATAAAACAATATTAAGTTCTGTTACCATCCGTGAAGTAAATGTAGCTGTAAAACGTATATCTAATATTTTAAATTATAGTTCAAATGAAATGATAGAATTTGGAAATGAAATGCATGAAAATCAAAATGGAATTATAGAATTTCAAAATGTTAATTTTTCTTATGAAAATAAAACTATTGTAAAAAATATGAATTTAAAAATATATCCAAATCAAATTACAGCTTTAGTAGGAATGAGTGGTACTGGAAAAACATCTATTTTTAATTTATTACTAAGGCCTTATCAAGTAGATAGTGGAAATATCATGATTGATAATATCAATATTTATGAATATAGTAAAGAAGCTTATTCTAGTGTAGCATCTGTTGTGAATCAAAAACCGTTTATTTTTGGTATGAGTATTCGTAAAAACTTAGATTTTGCTAGCAAAGATGTAGGTAAGCAAATAGAAGCTTGTAAAAGGGTAGGAATACATGATTTTATCTCTTCATTGCCTGATGGATATCATACCATATTAAGAGAAGATGGTTCTAATATAAGTGGAGGACAAAAGCAATTGATTGCACTTGCAAGAACACTTCTTTCTAAAGCAGAAATATTACTTTTTGATGAAATAACATCTTCCCTTGATCCAAATACAACAAAAGAAGTTGTTAAAGTATTAAAAGAATTAAAGAAAAATCATACTGTTATTATGATTACCCATAAGCCATCTATGATGAAAATTGCAGATCAAGTTATTGTAATAGATAATGGAAAAGTAGTAGGGAAAGGACAACATAAAAAGCTATTGGAAGAAAATAAATATTATCAAAGATTACAAAAATAGGAAGGAAAATAATTATGCTTATAAAAAAAGTAGTAGTGGGAAGTTTAGAAGAAAATTGTTATATCATTATAGATGATAATCATGCTCTTATTATTGACCCTGGAGATGAAGCAAATAAAATAAAAGAAGTAGTAGGAGGAAATCATGTAGATGGAATTTTAATTACTCATCATCATTTTGATCATATAGGGGCATTAAAAGAATTAAAAATTGAATACGGTGTAGAAGCTTTTGATGTTCATAATTTAAAAGAAGGAGAAAAGAATATTGGGGTATTTACATTTGAGGTGATTTATACTCCAGGTCATAAGGAAGATGCTATTAGTTTTCTGTTTGAAAATAATATGTTTGTAGGAGATTTTATTTTCAAAAATTCTATTGGAAGAACTGATTTGGAAGGGGGAAATGAGGAAGATATGAAAAAAAGTATAGAAAAGATTAGACAGTATTCTGATGAGATTACTTTATATCCAGGCCATGGTCAAAAAACAGATTTAGGAGAAGAAAAGAAAAATAATTTGTTTTTTCAGTAGTTAGATATATGATAGAATGAAAAGTATCACTAAAATAGAATAAGTAAATTAAGTTATCATTTTATATTATTAGTTCACTTTGTACTAATATAATTTTAAAAGTTTATCATAATATTTTATTTGTGATATAATTGATAGAGATATGGAGATGATGTAATGGAGGACATTATATACTTAATAGAAGATATTACCTATTTTGTAAGTAATCATATGATATTGTTTGTTGGTATTATACTATTATTTTTACTGACTATGATGATTTCTTATTTTAAAATATTTGAAAAAGCTGATATAGATGGATATAAGGTCTTAATACCTTTTTATAATTTATATTTACTTTTAAAAATAGCTGATTTAAATGGATGGATATTTATATTACTGTTAATTCCTGGAATTAATATTATTTTCTTTTTCATTATATCAATGAGAATAGGAAAACGTTTTTCTAAAAATATCTTTTTTCAAATAATGATGTGTATATTACCATTTATATTCTATCCTGTTTTAGCTTTTTCAAAAAGTCTTTATAAAGCTAGTGAGGAGAATATAGAGATTACTGAACAAGATAAAGAGACAACAATATATAATCAATTTCCTTCCATGTCAGAAGTGACAAATGGAATACCTGAGATTGATTCTTCTATACTAGCACTCGATACTGATACATCAGTACCATCTGTTCCATTAGATCCGATTGCTCAGATGGAAATGGAAGAATCTAATACAGATACTGTATCATTAAATAATATTTATTCATTAGAAGAAACTAAAAATACATCTAATATCGAAGAGGCAAATCATGATGGATTTATACTAGATATAGATCCAGAAAATAATACTTGGCAAGATAAAGTGAAATTGACTGAAGAAGAATTAACTAAAAAAGTAGTAACTATTGATTCAGCTACTGAAAATGTAACTTTTACTTCAAAAGAAAAGCCAGTAGAAGTTGCTAATCTAGATAAATTTAAAATTTGTCCTAATTGTCATACAAAATTAGATAGTCGGGCAAAAGTATGTTTTTTATGTGGAAGTCCAATTGAAGATCGAAAGTGATCTTTTTTTCTTAAAAAAATGAACAAAAATAAGAAAATTGTTGACTTTTGTCAATTCCTTATTTTATAATGTACTTAGATAAAGATCAGGGGGAGTAAAAAACCGTCTTTATCAATAGGATGGAGGAAAGGATAATGAAACAAAAAAGAAAAGTAACAATTGTACTTGTTTTAGCTTTTTTATTAGCAGCTCTAATATTTGTTATTGTTACAAGCAGCAAAAGTTCAAATGAATTAACAATCACATTCGATTGTCATGGCGGAACAGAAATTCAAAATCAAGTAGTTAAGAAAGGAGAAAAATTGAAAGAACCAGAAGCTCCTACTAAGGAAGGATATGAATTTGTCGGTTGGTATGTAGATGGAGAAAAATTTGATTTTAATACTGAAATTACAAAAGAAATCAAATTAGAAGCCAAGTGGCTAAAAGTTAGTAATATAAAATATACAGTTTCTTTTGATAGCAATGGTGGAAGTCAAGTAGATGATCAAAAGGTTGAAAGTGGAAGCAAAGTAACTAAGCCAAACGATCCAACTAGAGCAGGTTATACTTTTGTAGAATGGACTTTAGACGGAAAAACTTATAATTTCAATTCTAAAGTAGAAAAAAATATTACTTTAGTAGCAGTATGGAGAGCAAATCAAGTAAGTACTAATACAAATAATAATTATGGAATTGGAAATGCAAAACCAGTAGCAAAACCAAAACCAGTAGTTCCAGAAATCAAAAGATATACAGTAACATTTTCTTATGAAATTGGTGTTTATAATGAAGTAGTAGTTGAAGAAGGTAATGTTGTAGCAGCTCCAAGTTCAGAGTACAAAGATTATATTATTTTATATTGGTTGGATGAAAATAATGAAGTATATGATTTTAGCACACCTGTAACAAGTGATATTGTATTAAGACCTTATTGTATTAGAAAAATATCTTTATTAGAAACTGATGGGGTTAAAAATATTATTACAACAAATTTAGATCCTACTGAATATCAATATGCAAATATTGTTTATAATCAGGCAAATATTACAGTAAGTCAAGATAGTGAAAATCCTAATATTATTAGTGTATTAAAAAATACTCCATTAAAAAACTTTAAAAATGGTGCAAATACTGATGGTGAATGGTATGCAATGATTTTAGATTTTGGTGTTAATCCAACTTTAATTGAAGGAGTGGATTATACAATTGAAGAGTGTGACATTACAGATGTAGATCGTTTTGTTGATGGAGAAGTAAGTTCTACTGCATTTATTGTATGGCTAAATGCTGAGATTAAAGAGAGAGATTTAAATTTTAAATGGAAAGATATTGATGCTATAATAGGAAGTGTTAAAATAGTAGTTGAAAATGACTATGAAACGATTGAGTACAATCCTGATAATACGCAAGGATTAGTTATTGATTCAAATCTTTCTGGAGAAGTAAATTATGAAGAAATGTTATATAATAGTAAAGCAATTACAGTTGATACAACTATGACAGAAACTGATGGATTACTTGTTAATGTAACAGAAAATAATCCAATGGTGAGTTATGAAAAAGATAATGTAGAAGGAAAATGGTTTGGATTTATTTTAGATTTAGGTATGGATCCAGCACATCTTACTTTAAATGGCAATAATATAACAGATACAGATACTGCAAAATTTGGTGTAGATAGTGAAACTGCATTCGTTGTATGGTTAAATGCAAATAACTTAGCAAATTCTGTAATAAATGTTAGAAACACTGGTATAGGAGCAGATAGTTTAAAGATTACCGTAGATTTTAATGCTAATACAACACTAGTTGTACACTCTTATGACGCACAAGGTGAAGAAATTACTGAATTACCAGAAGATGTTATTTATGAAATTGGTAATAAAAGATTTATTATTCCTGTAGCCAGAGAAGAAGATTTTACTTTTAAGCTTGGTGATAAAGATATGATCGCAACATATGATGTACTTACTAAAGCATGGACTATTGATGATGTTACAAATATATCAATAATAACTTTAGATTCAGAAGAAAATGTAATTTCAAATGAAAATACTGAAGATGCTGAAGAAAATGAAAATTTTGAAGAAGAAATTACCGAGAATAATGAAATTAATGAAGTATCAGAATAGGGGAATATCTTTATTCTCTTTTCTTTTTGGAATTATTGATGATTTATGTTAATATAATACAAAGAAAAGGAGGAATATTATGAAATTTAATACTATGACAAAAAAAGAATTAAAATCTTTAATAACTACTAAGTTAGGTGGAACAGATGGCGATTTATATTTAGATTCCTCCTTAGAAAAAATATTGAAAGTTTTATATTCCCATTTCATTTATGAAAATATGGAAGAAAAAAAATTACTATTAGAAAGACTTTATAGATGGAGTGAATTAAGAGATATTGCAGCGACTCCAATAGAATTGGTACAAATATTTGAAACAAAAAAGATAGGTTTTTGGGCGAAATATTACAAAAATGGAATTCCATTAGATGAATGGACAAAAATAAATAAAGGTAATACAAAAAAGGTTTTAGAAATGTATCAAAAGATTAGTAAAATTTTAAAAGAATTACATGAAAAATATGGAATTATTGTATCAGATTGTAATTATAAGAATATTTTAATTATAGATGATTCATTTCCGATTTTAGTAGATGTAAATAGTTTTAGTATGGAAGATATAAGAAGTAATTCTGTATCTAGAATGTTATATGATTATAGTCGTAAAATAAGATTAAATCGTTATCAACAAGAAATGTACTTAAGGCATTCTAAAAATTCTGATAAAGCAGCTTTATGGTTAATGTATTTAGAAGCAGCGTTAGAATTACCTGTTAGAAAAATTCATTACTTGCCTTTCAATAAACGTTTAAGAAAAGAAGGAAATATAGATTCTTCTATTTTAGAAATATTGGATTTAGTAAGTGATTATAATTTATCTGATGTTCCTTATTTACATGAGATAGATTTAAATCCAAAAGAGTATAGAAAGATTAAATGAGGTTTGACAATTCTTCATAACTATATTATAATTTTAAGTGTGTATAATAAACACAAAGGAGTGAATCATTGTGGATGAAATGGCTCAAAGATATTATAATATTATAGAAAGTTTAGCAACTATTTTTACGATTGATCAAGGTAAGATTAAAGTCTTGCTTATGCGTAAAAAAAGTGAACCATATAAAGGTTATTGGATATTACCTGGTGGAATTGTTGCAAATAATGAAACAATAGAAGATAATTTATTAGATGCAATTGATAATAAATTAGGTTTAAAAGATGTTTATTTAGAACAATGTTATATTTGTAGTGATGTTGATAGAGATGCAGAAGAACGTATTATAGCTATATCTTATGTGGGACTTATTGATAACGTTTCGGCAACTATAAAAAGAGATAAGAAAGAGAATATTGAAACATCTTGGTTTAATATTAATGATATTCCTAAAATGGCATATGATCATGCTGATATATTACATGAAAATATTGAATTTTTAAGAAAAAAAATAGTGAGTAGTAATGTATTAAAAAGTTTATTTCCAAGTGATTTTACACTTCCAGAATTACAACATGCTTATGAGCAAATATTAAATAAAAAATTTGATCGTAGAAATTTTAGAAAAAAATTTATTAACTTAGGACTTATAGAAGATACTGGAGATAAAAATGTTGGTGGAAGTGGAAGGCCAGCAAAATTATATAGTTTTAAAGAAGTAATAGAAGAAAGAAATTTATTTTAGGTGATGTTCATGAATTTAAATAATAAGGGTTGGGGTTTACAAGAGTTAATGGTTGGACTTGGAATATTATTTTTTAGTTTATTATTGATAGTAATACTTATCAATAAAAACTTTAAAGATTTAGAAAATACTTTAAATAAAAAAGATGATAAAACAAATCAAACTCAAAATAGACCTAGTACTTCAGAAGAAAATTATTCTTCTTATAATGAAATAGAAAAGATTATGATAGCAGCAGCGAAAGAATATAATAATGATATATATGGTGCTTCTCTTCAAGAAGAAGATAATTTAACTGTTACGGTAAAATCATTAGTACGTGATAATTATTTAGAACCTATTACAGATATAAAAGATGAAAGTATTACTTGTTCAGGATATGTAACATTTATTAAAAAGGGAGTCAATGTTACATATAGTCCATATTTAAAATGTGGTACCAAATATACAACAAAAGGTTATTTAGAAAGATTAGATGCGGAGGTTTAATCTTTTTTTGGTGCTATTCTGATATAGAATATAATAAAAATAAATGATATTAGACACA
>CANSDD010000061.1 GCA_947645535.1 uncultured Mycoplasmatota bacterium | reverse complement strand
TCAAGAACAAAATACAATAGCATATAATAAATTAGGTGATTATTGTATGGGAGTTATAAAATATACTACAAAGGAAAGGGACTTGCTTGCTAGACTAATGAGAGCTGAAGCAGTTGGTGAAGGCAATTTAGGAATGCTTATGGTAGGAAATGTTGGTGTTAATAGAGTATTAGCCAATTGTCTAACTTTTAAAAATATTACTACTATATCTCAGATGATTTATCAAACACCAGGAGGATTTGAAGGAAAAAATAGTCCTTTATTCTTTAGTAATCCTACTACTCAAGAACAAAATTTAGCTGATCGAGTAATTAGAGGAGAATATTACCATCCTGCTACTCATGCATTATGGTTTTATGCACCAAGTAGTGGCGAAGCTTGTAAAGCAACATGGTGGGATCAAGAAAATGCGGGAAGATATAAGAATCATTGCTTTTATAGACCTGCACAGGGAGTATGTTCAGAATTATACTAAAAAGAACAACTAAACAAAATAGTTGTTCTTTCTTTTTAAGCTAACTGACTTTCGAATAACGGAGCTAATGTCTTTAATAAATTTTCATCATTCACTTGAATTACATATACTGAATTATTTTCTTTTTCTTCTTTTACAATTGCTGCTTTATTTCTTAGAGTTATACCATTTGGTGCTAATTGAAGTAAATAGTCATATGAAACTCCCATATACTCTGTTTTAGCAACTACAACATATTTTTGATTATTATCTAGTGTAAGAACTGTATGAAGTTTAATATCCATCATAATGACATTCCTCCCTGTCCTAACTGTTTATTTAATTGTTCTATTACTACTATATTAGGATCAGCCGAATTAATCCATCCTTTTTCTACTGCTGGATTTAGTTGATCTACTGGAACCTCAACAAAGTTTCCTTCCATATCTCCACTAGAACATCCAAGAGCTATACCATATGTTCCTTCTACTAATCCCATATCTGTAGCTACTTTATTTATATCGACACTATGAGTCGTTGTAATATAAATAGGATTTCCAGTTTGATCGATTATAGCTCCTCTTGTTACATATAAATCTGTTCCACTTAAACCACTTGCTGATGCTTCATATCCTTGTACACCTGATACAGCATTTGTTGATGTTGTATATAAAGCCGCTCCTGGATTTAATTGTATTTTATCCCCAATACTTGGAGCATACTTCTCCTTCATAATAGCTTCTACATTGGCTGCAATAGTATCAACTACTGCATTCTCATCATAAGCCTGAATTGAAGTGTCTAAATTTTCTTCATTGATTATATTTTCTGCTGCCTCTTCTTTTTCTGCTGCATTCGCGACTTGAGTCCCAGAAATAAATAATGATACTGTAGCAAGTGCTAAAGATAAAATTTTTCTAAGCTTTCCACTAAATAATTTTTTTAATAATCCTGGTTGTGCTTCTTCTACTGCTAATACTTGACTTCTTGATACCATATCTGCATTTATTTGATCAGGTGTTAGCAATTCAAAATCAGAAAAATCTTCTTCAAATGTTAATTCTGTATCTCCAACCATTACTGTCTCTCCAGCACTATTAACTTCTTCTGTTGGAGAAACTATTGGTTCTTCTAATTCTTCGTCTTTAGGATCTATCATTTGGTTTACAAAATCGTCTTTAACTTGTACTGGTTCTGGTGGTATTTCTGGAATCCCTGGTGTTCTTCCAGAATCTACTGCTTTTTTATTAAAAATTTCTTCTAATTCTTCTTTCACTTTTATATGATCTCTTGTATGGGATAATTTTTCTTCTATTTCAGCTATCTGTCTTTCTAATTCTTCAATCTTAATCAAGCTAGATAAAGCAAGTGTAATTTCAGAATGATTTATTTTCTCAGCTACTGTTGCATATTTTTCTTTTACAGTTACACCCTCTGCATATAATTTTTGTACTTTTGCTTTTCTTGCATCAACCAAAGTTTGAATTGATTTCGTGCGTCTTTCTAGTTCTTCATAACTAGATACTTTTTTCTGCATCATTTTATTTAATAAATGAAGGAAATTTTTTTCTTCTATCTCATCAATATCTAATTTATTTCTTTCTAGTCTAGCTTCATAAGTAATTCGATAATTATCTGCATTTTTTGCATTTCTAGCTAATTCTAAATTTTCTAATAATTGCTTTTGACGTTTTTCAAGTATTCTTTTCTTTTCTATTAATGAAGGAAAATCAATTTGTTCAATATTATTATCAGTTAAAATTCTTTGATAAGCTGCTATAATACGCTCATCTAATCTAGAATAAGAGATTTGTTCGCTACGAAGAACATTTAATTCTGTTTGACAACGTTTTTTTTCAGCATTTAATTCTTCTTCTTTTTGATCAGCTTCCCTAATAGCATCTAATTGTTGTTCTACTAAATTTACATCGCTTTGATAAGAAGTTACCTCTTGTTCAATAGAGTCAAATAATGGCTTTAAGCTTTCTTTTAATTTTGGACGTCTTCCATTATTGAAAAAAAGTTCTCTAATTTTTGAATCTCTTTCTTGAACTATCGCCAAAATATCACGACGTTTTTCTAATTCATCTTCTAATGTATACGCAAATCTTCTCTCTATTTTTTGAATTTCTACTTCTACTTTTTCACTTAAAACAGACGCATATTCTTCCACTAACTCTTTAATATGAACTGTTACAGAGTCAATACGCCCTAAATCGGCATTATCTTGCATTGATAATAAGTTTAATTGATCAAAATAAGATTGTATTTCTTCTCTTAAATATTCTTCTTGTTCCATGCTATCCTCTCCATCCCCTATTATTTAATCTATAATACATTATAACAAAAAAGTTAAAATAAGTAAATAAACTTTCTTTCTATCATTTAAATTATTTTATTTAAATTAAAATAATTCAGTATCTAAAATGTTAAGTAATTTATCTTTACAATCAATATTTACAATTTTATGTGACAATCAATTAACAAAAAAAGACAGACTATTCTGCCTTTTGAGTTAATTCTAATGTAGTTTCTTCTATTTTTCCACTTCTATTATAAGTCACTTTTATTTTATCTCCAATATTATATTTATATAAATTGTATCTAAAATGAGCTACATCTTCAATTTTCTCTCCATTTATTTCTGTCATAACATCTCCAGCTTTTAAGCCTCCTACTTCTGCAACAGAACTTGGTTCAACTGTTACAACTACGGCCCCATAAGTAACATTTTTAGGAAGTGTTATTCTATTTCTATAAAGAGCATATGTATTATCTACATCTAATAGACTAACTCCTACAATTGGTCTTTCTATTTTTTCTCCTTTTTCTAATTTCTCTACATATGTCATAGCTAATTCAATTGGGATTGCAAACCCCATGCCTTCTATTTCATCTTCTACAAGTTTTAACGAATTCACACCTATTACTTCGCCATTAATATTTACAAGTGGTCCTCCACTATTTCCTGGATTGATTGCTGCATCTGTTTGAAGTACATTCATAATATAACTGCCACTAGAAGATAATGAAACAGAAACTGTTCTATCTTTTCCTGACAAAATTCCCTTTGTTACTGTTCCACGATAAGCATTTCCAACAGGAGTACCAACAGTAAATAAAGTATCTCCAAGTTCTAAATCACTACTATCTCCAATTTCTGCTACATCCAGTACTCCTTCTACATCAATAGATAAGACAGCGATGTCAGCATATTCATCACTTCCTAATACCTTTGCATCAATTGATTCTCCATTCATATTTACAACTTTTATTTCTGTAGAATCTTCTATAACATGATGGTTTGTAATTACATATCCATTTTTTTCGTCTGTTTTATATACAAATCCGCTACCACTACTTGTTTGTCTTCCATTTTGGTATGATTCAATAACGACTACTGCATTATAAATTTTATTAACTGCTTCTTTAATGGAATTTGTTTCTGTAATAGACACTGTTTTTACTGTTTTTTCGTTTGTAACATTTTGTGTAATAGGAAAATAATGAATAGTTGCTATTGTTCCTATTACTCCAACACTAATTGATAATATGATTGTTATTATATAAATGATATGTTTCTTCATATTTCCTCCTAATCTAAATCTACAATATCTCTCCAATTATCAGGAAAACCGATTTTATTTAATATACTATTTAGTGGAATGACATCTACTTTTCCATCTAATACATCAATTTCATATCCTATTTCGTAAATAAATTCTCTAAATTCATCCTTTTTCAACATCTGCTTCATAATGATGACAATTGCATATAAATCATTCTTTCCAAAGTCATAAACGTCATCTGTCTTTTCTATATCTAGCATATGATGATATTTATTATCAGGTATCATTCTTTGGGTCCTGTGTTCATAAAGAATATCTTCATGTGCACATAAATTTCTAAAATTAGAAAGAAGTGAGAGATAAATAGTTAATGACTCAGAATCAATTTCATATACATCTGCAATTGTTTTTTGATCTTCTATTTTTAAAATGCAATATAACTCTGAAACAATGCCAAATGACAATACTTTCACTAAAATCCACATTGGAATATATCCATAATTACTCAAATAATGCATTGTTGCTGCATGTTGTTTGCCATTTACTCTAATTTGTCTTTTCATTTTATTTAATACATCATGTACTTGTCTATTTTTTAAACTATCTTGTATAAAATTTTCCGGATCTAAATAATCTTTCTCTTTAAAACCATATTTTTTAGATAATGTATAGCTAATAATAGACTTTATATTATTTTCAATTATGAGTAAATGTTTAAACATTACATTTCTAATTTTTCGGTCAAATAAAAACATGGCATAAAGTTCTTCAAAGGTTGTTCCCGAAATAAAACGATTTTCTTTAATTGAACGCATAAATAAATGACGATATCCACTAAGAAAAAAGTAATTTTCACGAAATAAAATTTCTTTGGCTTTTTCTACATCATTGATTACTAATCCTTTTGATTTTAAAATTTCAATCTGTTCATCTAAGGTTTTGAATATCTTGCTCCCCATACCCATATTACCACCTAGTATTCATTATACCATATTATTTATGAAATAAATATGTTTTTTTTGTGGGATTTTTATGGGATTATTTTAAGAAAAATAGCGTATTATTCCATTCATAATAGTGGTAGCTACTTTATCTTGATAAGTATCTTGTGTTAACAAATAACGATCATTTGGATTACTTAAGAAACCAACTTCTAATAAAACTCCTGGTCTTTCTATTCTTTTATGCAAATACATCGTATCTGTTTTTTTATATTCTCTTTTAGAAGCAAGGCTTTTTTGAAATTCTTCTTGTATAATTTTAGCTATTTTTTCATTTTCAGAATTTATATCATCATAGTAAGCTTCTGCTCCATGCCAACTACTTGATGTTTCTGCATTTAAATGAATCGACAAATACATATCACACATAGAACGGTTGATAATATTTGCTCTTCTAGATAAATCACTTCTTTTTCTGTTTATTGCATATGGAACTGATAAATCATAATCTCCATAACGTGTTAAATATACTGTTGCTCCTAATGTTTCTAATTTCTGCTTTAATTTTTCAGCTATTTTTAAATTAATGGATTGTTCTTCTATGTTTTTATATGTTGCACCTGGATCTGCTCCTCCATGCCCTGGATCTAAATAAATAATTTTTTCATTTAATACGTTTGAATTTTCTTTTGCATTTACAAATGTAACACTACATAAACAAAGTAAAAATAAGATTAATATTCCAAATTTGTATTTTACCATATCATTCACCTATAACAATTATATGTAAAAATAGGATTTTTTTTGACAAATAAAATATTTCTATAAAGAAAAAAGAATAAATTTTTCTTATTTCATATGTTTATGAAGTTCTGGTCCTATTTCAACATGAAGAAAAGTTTTTTCATCAAACTCTATCTGTTTTAAATACTCATCTAATTTTTCTAAAAATTCAGTTTTATCTTGCATTTGTGCTACTGCTTTTACCAAAGGAATAATAATTAAATCAGAATGTTTCCTTCCTTTTGGTAAAAAATCCTCTATTGTTGTCATGTAAACATCTGTTAAAAATTCTTTATTATGTTCTATTTTACAATATTCTTCCCTGGTACATCGCATTATATGTGTTGGTCCAAATATCTTATAATATAAGGTTTTGTTATATCTTGCCTGAGTAGTTGGATCATAAACATATTCTTCTATTTCAACCCAACCATGACCTGCATATCCTTCTCCAAATTTTAATTTCAAGTCTTTTCTATCTGCTCTTACTAATATTGATTCTTCTAGCGCTAAAAACATATATAAACTTCTATCATAGCAATTTCCTAATTGTCCTAAAACTGGAGCTAAGTATTTGATGTGAAAAGAAATAGGAAGACCACATATATATGTATGACTTAATCTTTCATAAAACTCTTCGTCAAAAGGTACTATCTGTCCTGTTACTAGCCCATTTAGTGTTAATAATTTTACTCTTTCTAAAAATAATTTTTTCTTAATTTCATCCAACATAAAAACACCTTCTTAAAGATGTTCTTTATACTAACATAAAATATAAATTAATACAATGATCTTACTGTTCTTTTTAAAGAAAATTCAACAACATTACTTACAATTTGCTACGATTAAAACAGATGAATTAGTATTTAATGGCAGAACTGATGAATATTTTAAATTACATGACGTTTTGATTATAAACAACAGGACAAACCGCAGGACCACATTTACATTTTTTTAAATTCCAATTTGGTTGATTACAAACTATCGCTTTTATCCCTAAATCCATAAAAACCTTCTTTGTTTAAATTACAATCTGTTATATAAATAAATTCCAAGGATACTCTTTTTTAGGATTTTTATGAAATGTTAATTTTTCTTTTGTAATAGGGTGAAAAAAAGATAATTCATATGCATAAAGTGCTAGTTGCTGTCCTACTTTACTATTAGAATTATATTTTTGATCTCCATATAAAGGATGGTTTCGACTAGAAAATTGTACTCTTATTTGATGACTACGGCCAGTTTCTAAATCTATATCTACTAAACTATAACGATTCTTTTCAGATATTATTTTATAACTTAAAATAGCCTCTTTTCCATTTTTATCTATATATGTTTTATTTTGTTTTTCATCTTTTTTCAGATAATCAATTAAAGTACCCGCTTTTTTATCCATTTTTCCTTCTATTATTGCATAATATTTTTTCTCTACTTTATGCGCTCTAATTTGTTCTGAAAGTCTAGAAGCTGCCTTACTTGTTTTTGCAAACACCATAATTCCACCAACAGGTCTATCTAAACGATGAATAAGTCCTAGGAAAACATTTCCTGGTTTATTATAACGTTTTTTTAAATCCTTTTTTAATAATGTTAATAAATCCATATCTTTTGTGTCATCTGATTGAACAAGTATATTTACTGGTTTTTCTACAACTAACAGATGATTATCTTCATATAAAATATTAATCATTGTTTTGCCATCTTCCATAAATTCCACATGGTAAAACTAAATTATCTTTCTCTATTGGTAAACCTACTTCTCCTGCATCTACCTTTCCATTTGGATATAAAGGTAATAAGGTAGTTTTTAATATGTTTTCAAGTACAATACTAGAAATACCAGTAGTATAAGAATTTATTAAAACAAATAAAGGTTTATCACTTAAGATTTTGATGCATGCATGGATAAGCGTATAAATACTATCTTCAAATTTCCAAACTTCTCCATTTGGACCTCTACCATAACTTGGAGGATCCATTACAATAGCATCATATTTATTTCCTCTTCTATATTCTCTTTCTACAAATTTCAAACAATCATCTACAATAAAACGAATAAAGTTATTTTCTAATCCTGACAATTTCATATTTTCCTTTGCCCATTCAGTCATGCCTTTAGATGCATCTACATGGACTACATCCGCTCCTGCTTTAGAGCATGCCATAGTAGCTGCTCCTGTATAAGCAAATAAATTGAGAACTTTAATTTTCCGATTACTATTTTTAATCTTATCCATCATAAAGTCCCAATTTGTCGCTTGTTCTGGAAATAATCCTGTATGTTTAAAGTTAGTTGGACTTATTTTGAACGTTAAATCTTTATAATTTACTGTCCAATACTCTGGAAGTTTCTTATAAAATTTCCATTCTCCTCCACCTTTATTACTTCTAAAATAATGTCCATCTACATTTTTCCACATTTTATTTTCTTTATCTACAGTCCATATTGCTTGGGGGTCTGGTCTTCTAAAAATAATTCCATTCCAGCTTTCCAATTTTTCACCTTGACCTGCATCTAAACATTTATAATCTTCCCATTCACTACTTAATCTAAGCATTTTATCGATACCTCATTTCACGTTCCAAACTTTTAAGATTTGATACATTTTGTTGATAACTTTGGTCTGTAATTCCTTTGGATTCACTAAAATCCTTATTCTCTGCACCTAAAGGTTTCTTTCCATCAACACTCTTTACATTAGCTAATATTTCATTATAATCATTGGGATTCATTTGATTAGAAAAACGTCCCAATGTACTAAGCACTTGATTTTTTTTTGTAGGATCTGTTGACATTGCTTTTAAATTTGCAACTGTATTATGTAATACTGGATTTTGATTTAGTCTTACTTGCTCATTAAAATTCCTATTTCCAAACATATTTTGATTTTTAAAATCCATAATTATCACCTTCTTCGATTATAATATAAATAATATGAGAATGCAAGAAAGGAATCATACATTTCGCTGATTCCATTCTTCTATTAACAAATGAAATGAATGCAATAATTCATCCAATACTTCATCTCTACAATGTTCTTCAATTCTTCCCATGTTAAATATAAAAAAGCGATTATTTTTTAATAAGTTTTGATTCAATTGATATTTACGAATTCTATTTATATTTTTTAAATTCTTCATTTTTTGTATTACATTTTTCTTATACAGTCCATATTGATTACAAAGCTCCAATTCATAAGGGCAATGATATAAAAATGAAAGCGCTAAGTAAGATTCTGCTTTTTCATTATTTGTATTATTACATTTATAAACTGCTCCAATCCTATCAATTTTGTTATTTTCATCGAAAGTAACTAGCAATTCTAAACGAATATGTTCTTTTTTTTCTGTGGTAAACTCTATAATAAATTTATTTTCCTGTGGATAAATTATTTTCTCTTTTATAACAATATCTTTTTTCCACAGCACTACTAAAATCCTTTCAAAAATATCCACATTTTTTGTTAAAAATTGATTTATTTTTTCTTCCATAATTTCACCTCGTGCATAACTATAACAATAAATACTGTGGAAATCAAATAACAGATATGATATATTTATTTCTTTTATTGTTCAAAAATTTAAAATCTTCTAGACAGAAATTTAAAATCTTAATAATTTTTTATTGAAAAATTTAAAATTTGTAAAAATTAAAGATTTTGCCAAAAAAAGATGCTTATTTTGCATCTCCCTCTACTAATTCTAAAATTACTTGTAGCGCATCGTCTCCTCTACGTTCTCCTAATTTTAAAATTCTTGTATATCCTCCATTACGACCAGCATAACGAGGAGCTAAATCATCAAATACTTTCTTTACAGCAGTATTATCATTTTGTAAGAATGCTAATGCTTTTCTTCTTGCAACTAATGAACCATCTTTACCATATGTAATCATTTTATCAACAAACTTACGAACTTCTTTTGCTCTAGGTTCTGTTGTTTTAATGCTTTCATTCATAATTAGGTCTTTTGTTAGGTTTGCAAGCATGCTTCTTCTATGTTTATTAGTACGTCCTAATTTTCTATAAGCCATAATA
>CANSDD010000060.1 GCA_947645535.1 uncultured Mycoplasmatota bacterium | reverse complement strand
ACTATTTCTTTTCCTTCTACTTTTATTTTGTAACCATTTTGTCTCTAATATTCACAAAGAATTGTAAATAATAAAGAAATCTAAAAAAAGATTTCTTCAGCTATTACCAAAAATTATTTTTTAAAATAATAATATAAAGCGCTAAAGATAATAGTAATATAAACAATAATAACATCACTATTATCTTATTTTCATTATTATTAAACATACTTTTATTTCCCCTTTATACTCTATATTTATTATATTAGCATTACATTACAATGTAAACCTCTTTGGTAGATGTTTTAGATACTTTTTAGTTACATATATACATTATACAAGAGTTACATGTTACTATATAAATAGATGAAATATTTCATCTAAAAATATGTAAATATATAATCTGATAAACCACTTAACTAAATAATATAAAATATAATCAAATCCATTTAGATTTATATTTACATGCCAAAAAGACAACTGTTTAACAAGTTGTCTTTTTAAAATAAACTTAATTGACTAGATTCATCCATTCCATCAAAAATTCCCATACTGCGCATTTTCTCCATTAATGTTGTAGATATTTTAGCTCTTTTTTGAACTTCTTCAATGTTTAAGAATGGTCTTTTTCCACGTTCCTCTACAATTGCCTTTGCTACTGTATCACCAAGTCCATCAATTGTTGAAAATGGTGGAATCATCGTATTTTCATCTTTCACTACAAATGTAGTGGCTTCACTTACATTTAAATCAATAGGAGCAAAAATCATTCCACGAGCTGTTGCTTCTAAGGCAATCTTCAATGTTTCAAGTACCGCTGCATCTTTATTTGTTGCATCATATCCTTTTTCCTGAATTTCCATTATTTTTCTTTTTATAGCATCATAGCCTAACATCATTGTTTCAATATCATAATCAGTAATACGTGCAGATAGATAAGTTGCATAATAAATTACTGGCATATGTACTTTAAACCAAGCAATACGAAATGCACTAATTACATAAGCAGCTGCATGAGCTTTCGGGAACATGTATTTTATCTTTCCGCAAGAGCCTATAAACCAGTCTGCTATTCCAGCATTTTTCATAGTCTCTACATGTCCTTGCCATGTTTCAGGGTCTTTACTCGCTTTACCTTTACGAACAAATTCCATAATTTTAAATGCTTTAATTGGTTCAACACCATTATACATTAGATAAACCATGATATCATCACGACAACCTATAACATCTTTAAATGGAACTACTTTATTGCGAATTAATTCTTGTGCATTGCCTAGCCATACATCGGTACCATGAGATAATCCAGATATTTTAATAAGTTCTGAGAATGTTGTTGGCTTTGTATCAACTAACATTCCTATTGTAAATGGGGTACCAAATTCAGGTATTCCAAGTGTACCTGTAGGACACATAATTTGATCTTGTGTAACACCAAGAGGTTCAGGTGACAAAAATATTGCCATTGTTTCTTTATCATCTAATGGTACTTTTGTAATATCCATTCCAGTAATATCTTGTATCATACGAAGTTGAGTTGGATCAGAATGACCTAATATATCTAGTTTTAATACATCTTGATCAATGGCATGGTAATCAAAGTGTGTTGTTCTCCAAGCCGAAGTTGAATCATCTGCTGGATATTGAAATGGAGTAAAATCAAAGACATCCATGTATCCAGGAATAACAACAATTCCTCCTGGATGTTGTCCTGTTGTTCTTTTAACACCAGTACACCCCATTGCAATTCGCTCTATCTCTGCACCTCTCATCACTAAATTTTTATCTTCACAGTATCCCTTAACAAAACCAAATGCTGTCTTTTCAGCTACTGTACCAATTGTTCCAGCACGATATACATTATCAACCCCAAACAGTACTTTAGTATAATCATGCGCTGAAGCTTGATTTAAATCTGAGAAGTTAAGGTCAATATCTGGTACTTTATCAGCATTAAATCCTAAAAAGGTCGCAAATGGCATATCCTGTCCATCTTTGTACATATTCTCACCACATTTTGGACAAACCATATCAGGTAAATCAAATCCACTTGAATAAGTCGCACCTAGCGCTTTTCCATCTTCATCATTAAAAATACTATGTTGGCATTTTAAACAACGATAATGAGCAGGAAGTGGATTTACTTCTGTAATTCCCATCATAGTTGCTACAAAGGAAGACCCAACAGATCCACGTGATCCTACTAAATAACCATCATCATTTGAATGCTTTACTAACTTTTGAGCAATCAAATAAATAACATCAAATCCTCCACCAATAATTCCACCTAACGTTTTCTTCACCTTTTTTTCTAACTCATCAGGCTCTATTTCCTCTTCACTATTGATTTTTATATTTTCACGAATCAAATCTTTTACTGGATCAAATCCTTCTAGAATAACTGCATGTAATCTTCTTAATGCTTCTTTATCAAATTCTTCTCCTTCAGCCATGCCTTCTCTTTTTAAATTATCTTTAATGCTCCTTAAAACTCCATCTCCATAAAGTTCTGTTGCAATACGTTCTTCTATATTAGCTGGTAATGGTTCTCCATACCATTCTTTGGCTCTTGTATAAACTAAGTCAGTTGCTGTTTCTACAGATTTATCAATTTTAGGTGAAAAAGGTACTCCCCCAGTTTCAATAATTACCTCTATAATTTCACACATATCAGCTATTTTATTTGGATTATCAATTACAATTCTTTTAATTGTCTCATCATCTAGAAATGAAAAATCTTCTACCATTTCTCTAGTTGTTCTAAAATGCTGACATGGTATCTCTTTAATATTAGAACGTGCCAAAGGGTGTCTTCCTCCGCCTGGAACTTTTTGATTAACAATAATATTTCTATATATTTTATCATCACGATTCAAATGATGTACATCCCCTGTTGCTACTACAATTTTACCAGCTTCTTCTGTTACACGAATCATTTTCTTTAAATGTTCAATAATATCGGCAGTATTTGCAAAATCACTCATTTGAATTAAATGATCATATACTTCTGGAGGTTGTACTTCTACATAATCATAGAAATTAATAATATTTGTTAATTCCTCATCACTTTTACTTCTAGCTTCAGTAAACACTTCACTTTCATAACAACCACTACCTACTAAAATTCCCTCTCTAAGTCTATCTACTTCACTTCTTAAAATCCTAGGAGTTTTATATAAATATTTTGTATTTGCTAAGCTTACTATTTTAAATAGATTTTTTAGTCCTATCTTATTTTTAGCAATTAAATTGATATGGAAAGTACGCCCATATTTATGAATTTCATCTTTAGAAACAAGTTTATCCAAATCAGATATTTTTTCTAAATTCATTCCTCCTAATTTCTTCATCATTTTATGAAATACATATGCAGTAGCTTCAGCATCATAATCTCCTCTATGGTGTGACTCTTCATCAAATGGTACATCATATCTTTTTACTAAAGCAGATAAGCTATGTCTACCAAATGAATTATCCATTGTTCTTGATAACTCTAAAGTATCAATTACTGTATTGTTAAATTCTCCCAAATTATACTTTTGATGTGCCATCTCCAGAAAAGAAACATCAAATTTCGCATTATGAGCTACCATTGGTAAGTCCCCATACCACTCTATAAAACGTTTAATTGCACTTTCCTCATTATCTTTTCCTGCTAACATTTCATCTGTAATGCTTGTTACTTCTGTTATCTTTTTTGGTAAAGGTCTACCTGGGTTAATTAATTCATCATATTTGTCTATAATTTCTCCATTTAATATTTTTACTGCACCAATTTCTATAATAGAGTCTCCTCCACCTGCATTAAATCCAGTTGTTTCAAAGTCAAATACAACATATGTATTATCTAGCATAACACTATCATTTGGTCTAACAACAATACGAACTTCATCATCAACCATTGTTAATTCGGTTCCATATAAAGCTTTAAATTTTTCATTTTCTTCTTTTCCCTTATTATAATCACGCACCATATTATAAACATGAGGAAAAGCTTGAACTCCATTATGATCTGTAATTGCAATCGCTCTATGTCCCCATTCCATCGCTTGTTTTACTAACTTTGTCTCTTCTACTAATCCGTCCATTTGACTCATAAATGTATGAGCATGAAGTTCTACCCTTTTTTTGGGAGCATCATCAATTCGTTTGCTTACTTCTTTATTTAACACATTGATGTCTCTTATAGAAAATGTGAGTTCATTACTATAAGTATCATCTTTCATACTTCCTTTAAATTTAAACCATTTACCAGTTTTTAATGCTTTTGTAATCGTTTTAAATTCCTCTATATCATTGACAAATATCTTTCCATAAATACTATCTGTATAATCTGTAATTTTAAGTGTAATGATTTTTAAGTCTGTTTTAGTTTCACGTACTTCTACCCCAAATATATACCCTTCAATTGTAACATTAGGTACTTCTCCTGCTATTTGTCTTAATTCTGTTGACATTGTATCAATTACTGTTCCAATTACTACTTCTGGATTATCTGGTTCTTGAATTAAAGGTTTTCTTTTAAAATCTTTGGGAATAAATTTCTTTTTTGGTTCTTCTTTTATTTCTGGAGTTGGACGATTTAATAATTCCTCATTAATCTCTACGATTTTACTTTCCTCTATTTCTTTAGAAATTTCATCATTTATTTCATTATTTACATTTACAATCATTGATAAATCAATTCCAAAGTGAGAAAAATCTGAAATCATTTCATTTCCTAACTCTTCTAATTTTTTTTGTTCTAGACGATTTCCTACAACAATTGTAAGAACACCATTTTGATATTCTGCTTTATAATCTTTTAAAATTGCTAAACTAGAAGATTCTTTGGTCTTCTGATCTAATAAATAATAATAATATTCAACTACTTGATTTGATGTAATATTTTCTATTTTAAAATTCGCACTTACTTCTCCAATACTAGAAAATGCATCTTGTAACTTTAATAAAAAGAGATGACTAATAAAAGGAGGCACTAACTCAGTTAATGTAATTTCAAATGCATAGCTTTTTACTTCTTTGTTACATTTTATTCTCTCTAAACTACCTCCTTCAAAATATTTTTTACTTTCTTCATCTAGCTCAATTTGTTCTAATAAGATTTTCAATTTATCTTGCATAACATCACCTCTATAAGTATAACAAAATGTACATTTGTTCGTCAATAATTTTTAAAAAAAGAATTCTATTTTTTTCTAGAATCCATATTCACTTATTTCTTCTAAATGATTGTATAAATTTTCTATTTCATATCCCTTTCCTTTTATAAATTCTATGATAACTGGTAATTCTCTTATTACAGTTTCATTAATTGGAAGTGCGATAATACTTCCAGGCGCTAAATTTTCTTTTATTTCAGTAAGTGGATATTTATCTACAACTAGTGTAGGTCTAATTGTATAATTTTTATTTAATGCACACATTTCTAATGCTTTTTGATTCGGAGTTTCATTATAACAATAACTAACTTTCTGATTTCCTATCTTTTTTATAATAGTATCCATCCAAACAAAAGAAGTATTTGTATAATTCATATTATAACTTAAATTTCCAATTGTATAATTTTTACTTGCCCAACTTAATATTTTATCATTATTATTTTCAAACCATGTACCATCTATAAAAAAACTTACTTTTATATCTTTTTGTTCTATTATTGCTTCTATTTTATTCACATTATCATTTTCTTTTACTAAAAATATTAAACTTACCATATTTTTCTTAGGATTTCCTGATATTATATATTTATCATACTGATTCTTTAATTGAATATTTGGCTTTTGCTGTTTATATACCAAAAGATTTTCTTGATAAGAACCTACTCGTTTCATTTTTTGATAACTTTTTTCTTCATCTACTACTTTTCCATATATTCCAGGTATAATTGTATCTTCTTTAATAATTGCATCAATACTTTCTGTTTTATTCATTTCTACCGCTTTTTTTATTTCAATCATAATGTTATCAGCTTCTTTTACAACATTTACCGTTTTTTCAGTAAAAAAGAAACTAAAACATGCGAGGCTAATCATTCCAATATATTCAAAAAACTTCTTCACATTATCACCTAATTTAGTATATGAAGAAGTTTCTATAACTAGACTTATTTTAAATCATAATTTAAATGTTCTAATTCAGGTAAAACAAATAATCCATCTTTTCTAATTAGTACATCATCAAAATAAAGTTCTCCCCCACCATATTCGTTTCTTTGAATAAGTACCATATCCCAATGAATCGCAGAAGTATTCCCATTATTTGCATCTCTATAAGCTCTTCCTGGTGTAAAATGAATACTTCCAATAATTTTTTCATCAAATAAAATATCTCCCATTGGATGTAATATCATAGGATTTAATCCTAAAGCAAATTCACCTATATATCTTGCACCTTCGTCAGTATCAAATATTTCATTTAATTTTTCATCATTACCATCACAAGTAGCATTTACAATTTTTCCATTTTCAAATGTTAAAGATACATTCTGAAATACATTTCCTTGATATGGAGATGGTGTATTATACGTAATTGTTCCATTTACACTATTTTTAATTGGGGCTGTATAGATTTCTCCATCTGGTATATTAGAATTTCCACAACAAGGTATTATTGGAATATCTTTGATAGAAAATGTAAGATTAGTACCTGGACTAACTAGATGCACCTTATCTGTTTTTTCCATTAATTGCTTTAATGGCTCTACCATTTCTCTCATTGCTTTATAATCAACATTCATGACATCTAAGGAATAATCATAAAATTCTTCATTTGTCATTTTTGCTTTATAAGCATCTAAATGAGATGGATAGTTTAAAAGTACCCAACGTCTTTCATTAATCCGTATATCATCAGCCTCTTCTGTTGCAATGCCAATATTTCTTCTAATTTCAGAAGAAATATTTTTACTAACATAGTCATTTGTTAAATAACGAATATTGATAAAACAATCAAAAGTATCTACATCAAATTGTTTTTGCTTTTGTAATATTTTAATTCTCTCTTCAGTAGTAAGTTCTGTTAATAACGCATCAACTTCTGAATCAATATATCTTACAAAAGGAATTCCTTTTGCACTTACAATTTCTTTTACTAATGATTTTACTAAATCATTAGTATGTGTACTTCCAGTAGTAATTAAGACTTTGTCATTTTCTTTTACTTCTAATGAGTAATATACAATTGCTTCACTTAAATTTTTTATTTTTCCATTCATTTAATGAAATCACCCTTTTCTAATCTTTTACATACTATAATATGAAAGGAGAATTTTTATGTACCGAGAATATTACAGTATACCAACAAATAATTATCAAACTTCTAATACTTCTATGTCTAGTATGCCTACTTCTAGTTCTTATTATTCAAATAATGATGATAGATTAATTGGAGGTGGATTTGCATTTCCATTCTTACTTGGTGGAGTAACTGGCGCTGCTATTGCTCCAGCATTTTGGAGACCTGCTTATCAACCATATCCACGCCCTTATCCAGGACCAGGATATTATCCACCACGTCCATATCCTTATAGACCATTTTAAATTGTTTTATTCTAACACAGTTCAAATTGAACTGTGTTTTTTGTATAAGAAAAGAACTAGTTTTCTAGTCCTTAACTTTCTACTTTACATTCACTACTTGATTTTTCAAATTCATTTTTACGATGTTCATAAATAAAATCTATACAATTACTTTCTTCATTAAATGTGATATAAGTATAATGTTCATTACTATCATTATGATAACCATTTGTTAATGGGAAACCATCATTTCCATAATAAAGACTGTACTGGCTTTGATTTATATCTTGTAACTTTTTAATTTTTTTTCCTGCTATATCTACAATTTCTATTCTAATACCATCATATACCATAGCTCTTCCACCATCATAATCTACAGACGCTATTGCTTGATAAGATTTGCCACTAAGTAATACATCCCCAGTCTTTATATCTAGTAAATATATACTTTTATTTTTCATTCCATATACATATTCTTCATTTACTTTTAGTTTACTATATTCTACTGGCTTTATAATCAAATTACTAACAGTACCATCTTGATCATATTTTAATAATCCTGCTTTACCATTTTGATATACATAAATATAGCCTTGAGATGCTTCTATATCATCATAAGTATCAGGACTCATAATATTCTTTATTTTTTTATCGCTTAAACTATAAGTTAATAACCCTGCTTTCTTATCTTTATATACAACTAAATGATATTCTTCACCAGATAGTCCAAGAGGATATGGATAAAGAATGACTTTTTCATAATCTTCTGGTTCTAATATTACATTTTCTAATTTTTTGAAATCTTGATTATAAGTTATAGCTCCCATCTTCCCATTTAATTCAGTATATATTACATTATCTTGATGATTTAAATTTGTATATCTAGATGGAGTAAGTATTATATTTCCATTTTCATAATCAGCAAGTCCTGCTTTTCCATTAGAATATATTTTTAAAGTATTACTTCCTGCTGAACAAGATTTTTCATTATCACTATCACATGTCCAATCATAAGTATATTTTCCATAATTAAATATTGTTCTATTCTGTTCTAAATTGTAAAAAGCTTCTTCTTCTTTTTTATTTTTCATTAAAATACCAACAATTTGATTAGTATAAGAAGTTTTATAAATAACAAATGATACTTTATCAGCATTTATAGCATTATAGAGATGTTCATTTTTCTCATAATTAAATATATTGTATCCTTTATCTCCATCCTCTACAATTGCATATGGAAATACTTCATCATATAGCATGCAGGAACTTGTCTGACATTGAATTGTATATTCTTGTCCATTTTTATAAAATTGTATCTTCCCATCTTCTATTAATGCGCCAAAAAAGTAAGTTTCTTTAGAATTGTCAATTGTACAGCCACCTAAATAAATATTATTTTCATCATAATATAATTCACTCTTACATTCTATTTGATGTTCATAATAATTGATATTTAATTTAGTAGTAGGTAATTTACCATTTTTTTCAAAATAATTGGAAACAGCACTCAACTTTATATTTCCATATTCTTCCATAATTTCTTCTAATGATCTTTCATCATGATATTCTTCTCCATATGTGTATAATTTAGTAGAATTATTGATAGAACATTTATCTAAATAAATTGCACCATTATCATACAATCTATTTATTTCACATTTTATAATATGTTTTTCTAATTTATTTTCTTCTATTAAACTCTCTATTGTAGGATTTTCTTCGTTTATTTCTTTATATTCTTTTAATTTATCAGAAAGTAAATCTCCATACTCTTGCATTACTACATCATAATTTTCTTCTACTTTTTCTTTTGTACTTTTTAAAAATATAAAAGAAATAAAAATACCTAGTATAATAATAAATATTATTGTCACAAGAAATATGATTCGTTTTGTTTTCTTCTGTCTATTTTGCTTCTTACTTAACCTTTTAGCTTCATCATCTTCTCTAATATTTTTTTCTAATTCCTGTATTTCACTTTCTATAATATTATCAGTATTATTCACACTAATCACCCTATTTTTATATTATCATAAATTTCTATATTTTGGAATTTTTTTAAAGAAGAAATTCTCAGATTTCAATTTTAGCTTCTCACACAACTATTTTGATATTCTAATATTTGCTCTTCTTTTAACCCTGTTGCTTTTGTTATTATAGACATATCTATTCCCAATTCTAATAAATTTTTCGCATCTTCTAATTTTCCACGTTTCTCACCTCTTTTTTCACCACGCTTTTCGCCCCTTTTTTCACCACGTCTCTCTCCAATAGCTATTCCTTCAAGTTTATAATTATGTGCTACATCTTCTAATGTCATTTGCTTCATCT
>CANSDD010000059.1 GCA_947645535.1 uncultured Mycoplasmatota bacterium | reverse complement strand
TTGCATATAAATACGATCTATTAGCCATAATATTTATCCTACTTTCAGTTACTGATTATATATCTTGGAAATTATTATTATCAATGTACAAATATATTTTTCTAAATTTACAAAATCAAATTTACTCCTTGTAAATATTTTATCATATTTTAAATTATATTAAACCTCAAAAAATTCAAAGATTTAAGCTTTCTATAAATATATTTTTTTATAACTATTTATTTTTACCTTTTTGATTTTTACATTTCTTCTACATAATATAAAAACATGCAAAGGAATAATCTTATAAAACAAGCATGTTATTAAATTGATAAAATTCAATGTGCTGCACTAGATTATTTAGTACAATTTTTATAGTGAATATCAGTTGTTGAGTACTACCAAATTTCTTATAGAGAGGGGGTTTGATAAAAATAAAAACTAAGACTTTTTATCTTAAAAGTTCTTAAGCTCATTGCTATCATTTTATTTCTCTTTATCATTATGATAGTAGTTATAAAAAAATGACATTTAATTCAAATATGAATTAAATGTTGACTCAAATAATTTGGGTAGACATTCAACATCGGAAAACTGAATGTTCCATTTTTTAATTTTTTATTCAAGTTTCCTTGACATATTCATAATATCATAAAAACGCGCGTTTATCAAGTGCGTTTTACTATTTTAACTCGAAGTTCGAGTTTCTTATCAATCTGATACCCTAAAGGAGGACGTACAATAACTTTTTATTTTTAGTTAATCATTATAAATAATATGATATGGATAACCTCTTTTATCTATATTATTTAAATTCAAGTTAAGATCTTTTGCAACTTTAATTAAGTTATCATATTCTTTTATTGCATTTTCATCATATTTTTTTACTTCTATTTCTATAAAGTATCCAAGATTATCAACATAATCCAAGGCAACTTCATACTTATTTAAATAAAAATATGTATTTCTTACTTTACTTACTGTGGCAATCTTTTCTAATCCTAATATTTGAAATATTTTATCTAAATTTTTATCATCATCTATCTCAACTTCATATTCATCACAATACATATTATCATACCAATTTTTATAATTTAAGATTTTTTTGTTACCTCTTATACCAATTCTAAGCCATTCATTTATAGTCTCTTTATTTTCTTTTAAAAACTTCCTATGTAGCGGTTGATAATAAGTATCATATTGCTTATTATTTTTTAAAAATTCAGCATTTTTTTCATAATATTTTCAATAATTATAAATTCATCTTTAGATAATTTTATTTTAATTTCATTTTCAATATCATTTTTATGATTATATCCATAAATTAAATAGCCAATGCTTCCTTCTAATATTTCGCTTATTCTTATTATTGTTTCTAAATCAGGTTCTGTTCTATTAGATTCCCAATTTGAAATTGTTTTATCAGTTACAAAAAGCTTGTCTGCTAGTTGTTGTTGTGTTACACATTTTTCCTTTCTTAATTTTGCTATTCTATTACCTATATTCATTTATATCACCAATTAAATTTTAACATATAAATACATAATATTTTCTCTACAAATTGTAGAGCTATGACATATTAGCATAGCCAATATGCAAGTGTGTTATTTATTTGGATATCCAAATAAGTAACCTTATGTGGACATACATATTATGTGGAGTAAAAGCAAAAAGAACTTAAGTAAAATAAGGGTTCTTTTAAATAACTACAGATAATATTAAACTCCACATAATGTTTACTAAATTGCCGTAATTTAGTATAAAATTATTGTGTTATAAACATTTGTTTGTTATAATTTCTAAAGGAACATTTAATAAGTTGGGTGGCGCCAAACTTCATTAAGGAAGGGAGGCGATACAATGAACAAGAAAGATTTACTAATCTTTGCTTTAGTAATTATTATCTTCCTTTTATTATTACTGTTATTTATAACTCTAATATAAAAGAAATCCACCTAACTCATCCAATGATTTAGGTGGTACCAATTTATTCGGCAACACTCAACACTGGCATATTGAATGTTCCATTTTTATTTTATGCAAGTTTCCTTGACATATTCATAATAACATAAAAACGCGCTTTTATCAAGTGCGTTTTACTATTTTAACTCGAAGTTCGAGTTTCCTATCAATCTGGTGCCGCAAGTAGGAATCGGACCTACATTAAAGCCTTACCATGGCCTCGTAATACCACTATACTATTGCGGCATTTTTCTTTCCAATACTAATTATAGCACACCTATCATAAAAATTAAACTAATGTCCTATCAAATTTCAAAATAAAAAATGGTTACCCCATTTTTTTACTTTTATTAGGTGAAAAATATCCAAGTTTTTGGCAATACGGAAAAATTTCATTTTTTAAAGTATTTGATAAAATTGATTGATCATCATTTTCTCCAAACCACATAAAATCTTCTATCTCTTCAGAACAAGTTAATTCTCCCTCCAACTGTCCTTCATACATAAAAATATACATATGAAGAAGTGTTTTTTGATCGCTTGTTGCAATCTCGTCAAAATCCATAAATGGAACAACTTTACTTGGATCAAAAATTGCTTTTTCTCCTAATTCTTCATGACACTCTCTAATAGCTGCATCATATACTTCTTCGTTTTCTTCTACACTTCCACCAATCATCTGATATGTTGGTCTTTTTCTTGGCTTATCAATCAATAATTTTCCATCTTTAAAAAATAATGTCCCAACTACTTTTTTTCTATTTTCCATAAAATCTTCCTTTCAAGCAACCAGTAATATAATATTTTTTTGAATATGTAAACTAATTTTTTTTAACTCTAATATTTTTAATAATCTTAAAAAAGATGCTATAAAGTTAGCATCTTAATTGTTTGTTTATCCCCTTCTCCTTGATAAAACTTTTCTAGCACACTTCTAAAAATACTATCATGTAAAGTTATAAAATCAAATAATGTCATAGAAGATTGTAATTTTAAATTATCTGGATACCCCATGATATCTACAATATCATTAGATTCTAATTCTAATAATGCCTCACATATTTCTACTAAATGATGATATAATACTTCATTTTTAAGATATGCTTCTGCTTCTTCTTGATTTTTAATTCCATAGTATTCTGCATTAAAACTACTACCAAGTCCAACTAATTGCGGAAAAATATACCAAATCCAATGACTTCTTTTTTTACCACTTCTAATTTCTTTTAATGCTATTTCATAATCCTCTTCTTGTGCTTTTATAAATCTTTCTAAATGATAATTATCCATATTCTTACCTCTTCTCTTAACTACGATTATAACAGATAAACGAAAAAAGTAACTATTTTTTTAATTTAACAGCAGTTCCATATGCAATAATTTCAGCTGCTCCATTCATTACTGAGGAAGAACCATAACGAATATTTATTACTGCATCTGCTCCTAAACTTTTTGCCTCATCTACCATTCTCTTTGTAGCCATACTACGTGCTGTTGCAATCATCTCTGTATATCCAGAGATTTCTCCTCCAACTATTGTCTTCATTCCTGCCATAAAATCTCTTCCTATATTTTTAGATTGTACAATTTGTCCTTTTACGATTCCTAATGCTTCTACAATCTCTTCTCCAGGGATATAATCAATATTTACTAGCTTCATCTTCTTCACCTCCATTTATCTCTTTAATTCTACTTACTAAATTCACAATCATACCCACTAGTGGGAAACATAATATTACCATTAAAACAATATAAACAATCCATGGCATTTTTTCTACTTCCGTAAACTGAAAATAAGAAATAATTCCTACTAAAAATATGAAAAAGCTTCCAAATATCAAACTTGATATTACTGCTCCAACTATTTTTTTTGATTTATTTGTTTTTATATTTCTCATTGTAAATCCTTCCTTATTTAAAATATTCATTGTTTTAAAATATTCCTCCATATCAATTTCTTCAAACGTACTTGTAGATTTTGATATATCTATACACATATTTTTTATCTTTTGATAATTTTTTTCTTGTTTTTTTATTTTATCAATTCTATCCATCATACATTCTTTTAATGTAATTTCTTTCTGTTGTAATCGTTTTAAATCTCTGATTGAAACATCTAATTCTCTTAAGAATTTAATTGTTTTTAATTTACGTATATCTTCTTCATCATAAATACGATAATCATTCTCACTATTTCTCTTTGGTTTCAGTAATCTATTTTCTTCATAATAACGAATACTCTTTTTTGATAAGCCCACAATATGTTCCACTTCTCCAACTAACATATACTCCTCCTCTCTATTTATAATATAGACTATTCCCTAAGGGTAATGTCAATTATATTTTTAAACTTTTTATAAAGTAATCTATTTAATCAATTATATTCATTTGAAACCAAATAAAGATTTCTTCTTCTGGCATTGATATTTTAAATACATATTTTTCTTCTTCTTTTTCTTCTTCTATCTTTTGTACCATAAAATGAGAAGTATCACGATATATATTTTCTTCTAACAATTCATTTAAAAATTCTGCACCTTCTTCTGGTCTATAAAAAATGGTTTCTCCACTTATAATATATTGATTCATCATAGTTGGTTCTTTTGAGATCCTTTTAAAATCTTCTTTTCCCATGTTTACCATAAATTCAAATATACATACTTTTTTATTTTCATCTTCTGCACTAATAGAAATGTGTAAAAACGGACGCATTTCTATTTCCCATTTTTCTTCATCTAATAATTCTTGATATTTATAAGTTCCAAAATCATATTCCAATATTGCTTTTTTATAATCTTTTTTTTGATAAGAAAATACATATTCATTTACTTTTAAAGTTTGTGTTATAGCATCATTATCTTTTTTATGCTCTATTGTATAAATGCTTCTTTTCATTTTATCTCACTTTCTTTTATTTCAAGTTATCCACAATATTATAACTTTCCTCTATTCTCTTCTTTATTTCTTTCATATCAATATTGTTATTTAAGACAATTGTAATCCAATATTTTTTATTCATATGATAAGCAGGAAAATAGTTTTGATAATCTATTAGCTCTTGTACTTTACTAGGCTCATTTTTTAAATTGATAATATCCACTGTTCCTTCTTTTTCTATCCCAAGTGTCTTATAAGGAATATTCATCATAATTCCATACCACTTATGTTTCAAATTTGTCTTTAAAGAACAAGCACTAGGAGTACTTTCCCAAGAATATTCTGGTACTGTTTCATATGCTTGTTTCACATAATCTAATACCTGTCCTCTTAAATCAATAGACTGAAAGCAATTATTTTTAATGAAATCTATTTCTTGCTTTACTTTTTCTTTTATTTCACTCACATAACTACCATTTGCTTCTTTTCTATAAAATGGTAAATACTTTTCATTATCTATCATTTCATAAACATTCACTTCAAATTGTTTCTTACCAATGATAAATGTCATATATAATTCTTCATTAATATTTTTTTGATATATATAATGTTTATCTAGTTTTTGAAAACCATATTTTAATAAATTTTCTTCATTTATAATATATTGTTCTACTATTTCATTTCTGTTCATATTTATTTCTTCTTTCTATTTCCATTATAACAAATTTTTATCATTCTTCCAATCATAGCAAATACATAGATTTTTATTTTATTAACATTACATTTTAGTGGTTATAATTATGGAAATGATCATACAATATCTGAAGAGAAAGTTATAATTAATTTATCTTCTAACAATTAGAAAAAAAAGCCTTTTAAAATCTTTTGGCTATTTTTATTATAAGTTTAATTTTCTTTATTTAAAATGACAGATACAATACCACAAATCATTCCACCAAGTGGAAATATAATCCAATTGATTTTCCATAAATCCATAACAAATCCTAAAACAAAGTAAATCATAGTTGCAATTATCATAATTACTGCACTAATTTTTCCTATCAATTCTTCATTCTCTTTTGGCATTCTTATACTTTTTCTTATTACCATATCTAACTTTGATTTTTCTATTCCAGCTTTTACAAGAAATGGCGTCGCAATTGTAATAAATACCATAAATATGGCAACTGGAAATAAACTATCTTTTGGGAATATTTGAAGTCCATATAAAAGAAGCATTATAATAACACCTACTATAATAATACTTACAGAGAAAGCTATTATCATAGGAAATTTTTGATTATATACTTCCTTTTCTTCTTCTGTATATGTAATAGATAAGTTCTTATACTTATTCGTAATTTGCTCCATTTTAATACCAAGTATAATAAAAATAGGTACTGCTAATGCAATAAATACAAATAGAAAAACAGTTCCAATAATAGTATATTGTTCTAACGATTCCTTATTTGGAGAAAAAGCAATCATTGTTAATAATAATGTTACTCCAACTAAAATTAAAAATATTGCAAAGGAAATTCCTTTTCCGAATCGTGTCATAAATTTATCATATTCTTGTTTGTCATTATTTTCTTCTTTTTCTATTGTTCCTTTTACTAAGGTATCCATACTACAATCAAATATATCACAAATTAACATTATTTTTTCTATTTCTGGATAGGTTTGATTCGACTCCCACTTACTAACTGCTTGTCTTGATACATCTAATTTATCAGCAAATTCTTCTTGCGATAATCCTTTTTGTTTTCTTAAATTTTGTAAGTTTTCTCCTAAATTCATTTTTACACCTCCAATCTAAATATCATTATAAAATAGAATGTCTAAAGATACTACCAACCACTATTTGCACCCCTCTATTTTCTCGCAACCACTTGTTGCGCCCCTTTATATTTTAACAAAAAATCAAGAATAGTATTCTCGATTTAATATCCTAAAACACCTTCTAAAGACTCATCATTATCCACATAGTCACTTACTAATATATGTCTATATTTTTCTTTAGAATCTCTAATATAAATATCTTTAATTCCAGCATTAATAATCATTCTTTTGCATAAAGAACAAGGATTAGAATTTTCTACATAAGAACCATCATTATAATTTTTTCCACATAGAAATAACGTAGCTCCTATCATTTTACTTCTCTCAGCACTTATAATGGCATTTTGTTCGGCATGAACACTACGACATAGCTCATATCTCTCTCCTCTTGGTACTTTTAATTTTTCTCTTACACATTCTTTTAATTCACAGCAATTTTTTCTTCCTCTGGGTGCCCCTACATAACCAGTAGAAACTACTTCATCGTTTTTTATAATTACTGCTCCATAATTTCTTCTAATACAAGTTCCTCTTTCTAATGCTACTTCGGCCATATCTAAATAATAATTGACTTTATCAGTTCTTTTCATATATACTTCCTCACTTCTATTTTTCTAAATTCATTATATCAAAAATTATTTTGAAAATAAAGTAATTCCAAATAGAAAAAGAGCATTTTAGCCCTTATTTAATGTTAATTGTTTTATTTTTTCCTTTTCTACTCCTACAGATAATGTATCTACCAATCTTTGGTGCAATTCTTTCTCTTCATCAGTATATTTTTCGAAAGCATTATCATGTAATGTCATAATTAGTTCTTGTACTGTAACGGTCTCTAATTTTTGATATTTTTTCTCTCTAAAATAATAATCAACATAACAAACTAAATTTGTTCTACCACCAGATTTAATATACGAATTTACAAATCTTCTTAATCCTGGATCAGAATAATCAATACTATATTTCATTGGAATATCGATATTTCTCCCAAATTCTCTAGCAAATAAGAAAGCTCTTCTAGGACCAGTCCTTTTTCCACCACGTTCTATAATTCGATACATGGCTGCATCTAACATACCAGCTATTTGATATTCCTTTGTCTTTACATAATTAAGTGTTGTTTCTAATTCATTATCATTTGGAAGTGATATTTTCTTTTCTTTCATAAGTGAAATAGCCTTTTCCAAGTGCATTCCCTCTAACTCTTTATCTTTAATTGTATAATTTGTATATGGTCCAATTCCCTCCGAACTTTCTACAATTCCAGTCTGTGTTAAATGAAGATGTGGACTAAATCTAGAATCAAGATATACAATCTCTGGATATCGAGGGGGTGACATCAAATATTTCTCATTACAAGACAATAATTTTAAAAATTTATCATAACTAATTTCCACTTCACTTGAACATTTATCTAACAATTCCAAGCGATTATCAAGTGCATACTCTGGATAATTTAATTCATACCATACTGCAATTTTATCAATTAAATTTTTCATTTCACAGGTATAATAATATTTTCCTACTCCTTCATATTTTCCTTTTATCATAGACTCATAATACCAATCTATAAATTTATCAATTTCATCTTCTAAAAATATTAACTTTTCTTCCTGTTTTCTATCTACAATAATTTCTTTTATTCTTTCTAAGTTTACTTTTCTCTTTGGCAATAACATAAAAATTTCTCCTTTATTTCTATTTTTATATCTTAATTGATTTTTTATCTTTTATAATTTCTATTTTTTGGTACTTAAAAGCATAAAATGAAATACAATTTTGACACTTTGGACATTTCGCAATTTTCATACCTCTTTTTGCTGGTAGGGGGAACTTTAATATTGTTTTACACTTTCTACATTTTTTATAAATGTGTTCTTTGTCTTTTCTATTTTTTATTATCACTTCAAACGGTCTTTTTATTTTCTCTTTCATATTTAAATACATACGATTTTCTTTTCTTCTTGCATTTCCATTTTTAGAAAATAATCTAAAAAAAGCATAAAAGAAAACAATCAATTCTAATAGTCCTATTATATTATTCTTCATAAATATATTTAGAAAACATAAAAAAATACAAATTCCAAATAAAAAACAATATAAATCATCAATTCCATATCTTTCATACATAAATTTTCTAACTTTTTCTAGTAATTTCATATAAGCCTTCTTTCTTATAATTTTACTAATACAACTCCTATGATAATCAAAAGAGCTGCTATTAATTTTTGAACAAATCTATTTCTATTATGATTCATAAAAAATTCTAATACTGCATTGATAATTGATGTAAGCGCAAATAAAGGTGCAACTAAAGCAACGTCACCTAGTTGATATGCTTTTACTGATGAAATTAACATTAAACACCAGCAAAATGCTGATAATAAAAATTCTTTTTTATTACATACTTCAAATTCTTCTTTTAAATCTCTAATTTTATATCTTCCAAATAGTTTAATAAATATAGCTGGAATAGATACTGTGATAATTGTATAAAAAGCTAAATTAAAATAGTCTGAGATATTCACATTGATAAGCATTGCTAAAGCAAATAAGAAATTAGAAACAAAACTCATAATAAAATATTTATTGATATTGATTTTTCCTTTATCAAAAGCTAAAAGAATATTAGCTAAAATAATGATAATTGCCCCTATTATTCTAGTTACCACAAATGCTTCTTTCATAAAAAGAATACCAAATAAAATCATAAAAACAGTTGATAATTGTTTTAACATACTAAATGTAGATGGTTCAAGTCCATATCTGGATTCTATATTGAGTCTATCTGTTACTGCATATATCATTGTTACAATAAATAATGTAATATAGATACTAATATCATTTGGAAGTGTAAATTTAAAAAATGGAATAAAGAAAAGAGAGAAAAAAGCAGTAAATAATTCTAATAATATTGTTAAAGCTCCTGCTTTTTTCATAGCCCGATTAGATACTTTAAAAGAATGTGCGAAAATAACTGCTGAAATTAGATAGATGATAACCCATATTTCCCATAAATCAAATAGTTTCATTTTTTCATCTCCTATTCTTCATTAAATAATTTTTCTTGTAATCCATATGGATTATCTAAATACATTTTATATATTTGATAAATTTCTGTATCTTCATATTTTACTTTTTGAAAACGATTGTTTAAATCTAATATTTCACCATTGATATAGGAAATTAAAATAGGAGAATGTGTTGCTATAATAAATTGCGAACCTTCTTTTACCAAATCGTCAATTAAATATAATAAACTCATTTGTCTTTGGGCAGATAATGCAGCCTCTGGTTCATCTAAAATATAAAGTCCTTTATCTGTAAATCTATTTTGTACTAGCTTTATAAAAGATTCTCCATGAGAACACTCATGTAAATTTCCTCCATATGCACTATATAAAGGACCTCCTCCACCTTCTTCACTAATTCTTACAATTTCTGTTGCTACATTATAAAAACTCTCTGCTCTTAAAAAGAATTTTGTCTTTGGCCTATTATAAGTAAATACTCTTATAGGGACTTTCCAAAAATAAAAGTCACAATTATGGAATAATTAAAACACTCC
>CANSDD010000058.1 GCA_947645535.1 uncultured Mycoplasmatota bacterium | reverse complement strand
TTTCTTCTGTAAGTGCTGGAATGTTTAATATAATTACTTCTCCATTATTATTTGGTGTTAATCCAATATCAGCTTCATAAATTCCTTTTTCAATTGCTCCTAAACAAGAACGATCAAATGGTTTTATCATAAGTTGTCTAGCTTCTGGAATAGAGATAGTCGCTAATTGCTTGAGTGGTGTATCACTTCCATAATAAGATACCATCACTTTATCAAGTATTGCTGGATTCGCCCTACCTGCTCGAATATTTAAAAATCTTTTTTCCATATTTTCTATTGTAGAAGTCATTTTCATTTCTGTTTCCATTAATATGTCATCCATATATTTTAACCCTCACTTTTCTGTTATCATTATATTATAAAGAGAAGAAAATATCAATCTTAATCAAAATATTTTTTATTCATTTATTATTTTTTTGAGTTTTTGAATTCTACTATATAGCAGTGTACATATTTTGTTGATTCTTCTATCTGTCATCCTAGTTATATCAATATATTTATGAAGTAAATCATCAAATTCTTCTACTACTCCATCTAATTTGGATAAATCAAACCTTTTAATATCTTTTATATAAGATAACACCTTATCAAAATGATCTATCGCATAGAAAAATCTTCCTTGTCCATTTATAATTACTTCTTCCTCATTATAGTCTAAAATATTCAGTGATTGTCCATTATCAAAAATAGGAGCAACATCTATCCATTTTAGTGTATTTACATCTCTAATAATTCCAAAATTATTTAAATGCCTATCTTCATTCATAATAATATAATCTAAAAGAAACATATTTTCCATTTTTTCCCTTGCATTTTTGATTCCATTATTTTCTAATATTTTAATATATTCTTCATAAGCATGTTCTCTATCACAATTTTTGTGCAATATCTGATAAGCTGTAACAAGCTCAGTATCTTTATCTATAAAACATTCACATTTTGAAACTACTTTGTTAGATACTATTTGAATTTTATATCTTGTATGATAAAATCCTAACCTATTACAAATCATAGATGCTAATACCTCATTAAAAGGTTGCATCACTTCATTTTTAAAACCACCTTTTAACAAATAACGTTTACTATTTTCAATCATCCAAGTTTTTTTTAAACGCCCATCTGTAGTGTTATTTGGTGATATTAAACTAATTTTAGTACTATAATCATTAGAATTAGAAAAAATTGCATTTATAAACTCTGAATCATTAAAATCATGTTCAAAAAAATTGATATCTTTATATTCTATATTACTATCAAATGGTTTTATCCAATATTGATCTGATAAAGATAATCCAAAGGCTTTATCTAATAATTCTTCACTAGTACTCACTCCAAGCTTTTCTAGCAATAAATCTAAATCATCACGAAAAGATGGAATTCCACGTCCTTTAAACCATTCTGTTAATTGTTCCAAAATTACATTATTATTTTTATTACTTTGATACAAATTTTTTAAAATTACTGGAGCATAGTCTATATTTTTTATTTCATATAACTTACTAAAACCATTAAATATAGTGTTGTATTCTACTACTAAAATTTCAGTATTTTTATTCATTAAAATACATTTCATCAAATAACACCTTCTTTCTATCTCTATTTTACCATATTTCTTTATATTTTTCATTGATACAATTCTTTTTTAAATAAACAAAAACTACTAGAAACATTTTATTTACTAGTAGCTTTTATTATTATAAATATTCTTTAATTTTCTTAAACTCATTTCCACTTTCTAAATCTGTTTTCTTTAATTGTTCAAATAACTTTTTCTGATCTCTTGATAATTTTTTAGGAGTAATTACTTTTATGATAACATACATATCACCTTTTCTAGAACTACGAACATGTTCTACACCTTTTCCCTTTAAACGGTATTTATCACCTGTCATAGCTCCTTCAGAAATTGTTAATTTCACTGTTCCATATAAAGTTGGAACATCTTTTTTCGCGCCAAGTACAGCTTCAGCAATTGTAATTGGAAGCTCTAAATAAATATCATCTTCTTCTCTTTCAAAGATTGGATGAGATTTTACATTAAATTCAATGTAAACATCTCCATTTGGTCCTCCATTACTTCCTGCATTTCCTTTTCCTGCTAAACGAAGTTGATTTCCCGTATCTACACCTGCTGGAATGGTTACTTCAATATCAGTATTCTTTTTCTTCTTTCCAGTTCCTTTACAACTACTACATACAGTATCATAACTTTTGCCATTTCCTTTACAATTTGGGCAAGTAGATTTTGACATGAAAGAACCAAATATTGTTCTCTGTTCTGTAGTTACTTGACCACTACCATGACAAGTTGGACAAGCTTTTTCTCCATGTCCACCTTTTCCAGAACACTCCCTGCAATCTTCTACAACATCTAAATTGATTGTTTTCTTTGTTCCAAAAACAGCTTCTTCAAATGTTAAATTCATACGAATTAAAGAATCGCTTCCTTTTCTGGCTCTAGAGGATGAAGTTCCCCCTCCAAAACCAAAGCCGCCAAATCCTCCTCCAAATAAATCTCCAAAAATATCAGAAAAATCGAATCCAGAGAAATCAAACCCTCCTGCTCCACCAGGACCACCTTGGAAGGCTGCATGACCATATTGATCATATTGTTGTCTTTTTGATGCATCACTTAAAACAGCATATGCTTCTTGTGCTTCTTTAAATTTTTCAGCTGCATCTGGCTCTTTACTTACATCTGGATGATATTTCTTAGCAAGGCGTCTAAAAGCACTTTTTATCTCAGCATCACTGGCAGTTTTGCTAACACCTAATACCTCATAATAATCTCTTTTTTCCATAATACTTCACTTCCTTTACTTTAATCTCCATTCTGTTTTCATATCAAATATTTTTCTATTTTTGTAAACATATCTTTCTGATATTAAAATTACTTAACATTTTTTATGATATATAAATTTTCAATACTAACAATCTTCATATTTCCTATTTATTTGCATTTTATAATAACTTTTCCTCTACATATTGATAATTTAAAGCATTTTGATTACTAATAACAGTTCTTCCTAATTCTTTTTCTAAATTATCATGTGTTTGTTTCGCAATATTCCCACCGATTTGGGCAATTTCTTTATTTTGCTTTAATCCTTGTGGTCTATGTTCTTTTGCTAATTCTCTTGTAGCAGTTTCTAACTCAAATACCTCATCAATTCTTTCACTTCCCAAAGATGCTAATCAAAGCTTAAATGGTTCTGCCTTCGGACTTGGTACAGATTCAATTAATCTGAGTATTCCTTTTGTATCTAAAGTATCTGTATTATAGAATTTGCCATCTTTATTTGACTTCAATTTCAGTTGTACACATTTTGTGTACAACTCACTTTTTTCTTCTTCAGTCATTCTTTTTTTCAGCATATTCCAATAATTTTTTGGATTATTACTATCAGTTAGTGCACTTATTACATCAATAACACTAAAATAATAATCTTCTATTTCACTATTCCATATACTTCTAATTTCACTACCTTCAAATAAGTTGATAATTGTTTCTAATTTACTATTCATTTAACTATTCCCACTTTAAAACAACATATATTACTTACTAATGTTTTTCTATCAAATTACTCATATAATAATTTTAATTCCTCTAATTTTTGCTTAAAAACAGCTAATGCTTTTTCTATTGGTTCTTTACTTCTCATATCCACACCAGCTTTTTTCAAAATTTCTAATGGATAATCACTTCCACCACTAGATAAAAATTTTAAATATCTCTCTTTTGCTCCATCTACCCCATTTATAATATCAAAGGCAAGTGTAATCGCACTAGATAAACCAGTTGCATATTTATAAACATAAAATGAAGAATAGAAATGTGGTATTCTAGCCCATTCATAGCGAATTAGATCATCACTAATCATATCAGGTCCATAATAAAGTTCATTTAATCTATAATAAGTATTACTAAATTCTTGCTCTGTAAGAGGAATCCCATTGGCCTCTTTTTCATGCATCAACATTTCAAATTCAGCAAACATCGTTTGACGATAAATTGTCGTACGTACCTTATCTAAAAATTCTGTTAAATAAAGTATTTTTTCTTCTTTTGTTTTTGCATTTTGATATAAATGTTCATTTAACAATACTTCATTTACAGTAGAAGCGATTTCAGCTAAAAAGATAGGATAGCCATGATTTACAAATGTTTGATTTTTATTAGAATAATAAGAATGCATAGAATGCCCTAATTCGTGAGCCATAGTACTAACTGAATCACTCGTATTATCGTAATTTAAAGATAAATAAGGACAAGAATCATATGTTCCCCAGCTATAAGCCCCTGATTTTTTTCCTTTATTTGGATAAACATCAATCCATTTTTCATCAAAAGCTTTATTCAAATCTCTTATATATTCTTCTCCAAGAGGTTTTAATGCTTCCATAATAATTTCTTTTCCCTCTTCAAAAGGAATATCTTTTGGACTTTCTTTTATTAAATCGATATAAACATCATACATATGCATATCTTCAAAACCAAGCTCTTTCTTACGTAATTTCATATAATCATACATTGTATTCATATTTTCATGAACAACATCAATCAAATTATGATAAACAGATTCATCAATATTATCATGAAATAAACTCATTTTAAGTGGACTATCATAATGTCTAACTTTACTATAAAAGAAATTCTCTTTGATTTGCCCTTTTAAAGTAGCTGCCATAGTATTTTTTAATCCTTTGAAATAAGCATACATAGCATCAAAAGCATCTTTTCTAACTCTTCTATCTAATCTTGTCATATAGTAACCATAATTACTATTGGTTAACTCTACTTCTTCTCCATTTTCATCTTTAATCATTCCTAAATGAATATCCGCATTATCTAAATTATAGAAAATATCATCACAAGCACCAAAAGCATTTGATGCTGTTGCAATAATTTCTTCTGCTTCTTTACTTAATGTATGTTTTTGATAACGAAAAAGTGATTCAAATAAGAAACGATATTCTTCTAATTCCTTTTTTTCATTTATAAAATATAATACTTTTTCATAAGAACAACTTAAAATTTCAGGACGTACAAAAGCAAGAGCTTCATTTACAGTATCATTTAAACTCTCTGTTTTCATTTTTAACTCTTGAGCTTCTGTATTAGTCGTATCTTCATCACAAAGCATATGAGCATATACATAGACTTGTTCTAAGTTTCTATCTAATTCATCACTCATTTTGACATAAGAAAAGAGTGTTTCGCTAGAATCCATAATATGTCCTTCTAATTTTTTTATTTCTTCTACTAATGATAATATCTTGTTATATAATTCTTCAAACTTTTCTTTTGATTCTATCATTTTTGATAAATCCCACTGATATTTTTTATCTACTTCATTACGCAATTTTACTTTTCTTTCCATATTTTCTCCTATCATATAGAGAAAGTTCTAGTTTCCTAGAACTTCTCATTATTTTTCTTCATATTCAGCATCCACTACATTGTCATCTTTTTTATCAGATGATTCACTTTCTGCATTATTTCCTTGTTCTGCCTGTGCTGCTTTGGCGGCTTCTTCATACACTTTTGTAGCAAAAGCCATAGCAGTTTCATTTAATTTATCTTTTTTTACTTTAATATCTTCAATATCATCTTTTTCTAATGCTTCTTTTAAATCTTTGATTTCATTTTCTGCTTTTTCTTTATCTTCAGAACTTACTTTATCTCCTAAATCTTTGATTGCTTTTTCAGTTGCAAAGATTGTTTGTTCTGCTTCATTTCTTAAATCTGCTTCTTCTTTTCTTTTCTCATCAGCTTCACGATTTGCTTCTGCTTCTTTTACCATTTTATCAATTTCATCATCACTTAAATTTGTTGATGCAGTAATTGTAATTGATTGTTCTTTATTTGTTCCAAGATCTTTTGCTTTAACATTAACAATACCATTGGCATCGATATCAAATGTAACTTCAATTTGTGGAATTCCTCTTGGTGCTGGTGGAATATTTGTTAATTGGAAGTTACCAAGTGTTTTATTATCTGCAGCCATTGGTCTTTCTCCTTGTAAAATATGAATATCTACAGCTGGTTGATTATCAGCAGCAGTTGAGAATACTTGAGATTTACTAGTTGGAATTGTTGTATTTCTTGGAATAAGTACAGTACATACTCCTCCTAATGTTTCAATTCCAAGTGAAAGTGGTGTAACGTCTAATAATACAATATCATTTACATCTCCAGTTAAAACTCCACCTTGAATTGCTGCTCCCATAGCTACTACTTCATCTGGATTTACTTCTTTACTTGGTTCTTTTCCAAGTTCTTTCTTTACTAATTCTTGTACCATTGGAATACGTGTTGAACCACCAACTAATAATACTTTATCAATATCTTTTGCTTTTAATCCTGCATCTTTTAATGCTTTACGAACTGGCTCTAATGTAGATTCTACTAAATCACGAATTAAATCTTCAAATTTTGCTTTGCTTAAACTTAAATTTAAATGAAGTGGTCCATCTTCTCCTTGAGATAAGAATGGAAGTGATATTTCTGTAGAACTCATTCCACTTAAATCTTTTTTTGCTTTTTCAGCTGCTTCTTTTAAACGTTGCATAGCCATTGAATCTTTGTGTAAATCAACACCATTTTCTTTCTTAAATTCATCAGCTAAATATTCCATAACACGGTTATCGAAGTCATCTCCACCTAAGTTGTTATTTCCACTTGTTGCTTTTACTTCAAATACTCCATCTCCAGTTTCTAGAATAGATACGTCAAATGTACCTCCACCTAAGTCAAATACTAAAATCATTTCTGATTTTTCTTGCTTATCAAGACCATATGCAAGTGCTGCTGCAGTTGGTTCATTGATAATTCTCTCTACTTCAAGTCCTGCAATTTTACCTGCATCTTTAGTAGCTTGACGTTGTGCATCATTAAAATATGCTGGTACTGTAATAACTGCTTTTGTTACTTTTTCTCCTAAATAAGATTCTGCAGTTTTCTTTAAATCTTCTAGTATCATGGAACTAATTTCTTGTGGTGTATATTTTTTACCATTTACTTCAAATTTATGATTTGTTCCCATCTTTCTTTTGGCAGATGAAACAGTATTTGGATTTGTCATAGCTTGGTTTTTCGCTTTAATACCAACAATTCTCTCTCCATCTTTTTTAAATGCAACTACTGATGGAGTTGTTCTAGATCCTTCTGGATTAGCAATTACTTTTGCTTCTCCACCATCATATACACATACACAACTATTTGTTGTTCCTAAATCTATTCCTATTATTTTACTCATAATTATCACCTTTCTCTTTCTGGCAACTGATTTGCCCAATCTTCTATTATTTTGCAATACTTTTCTTTTTCTCTTTCAAATTCAAATCTGTTTCTATGATTTCCATATTCATCATAATATTCCATTGTATATCTTAATGTTATTCTATCTTCTTTTTCTAACTCAAAACCTTCTGGAATATTCGGAAAATCATAGTATTCTTTGAATAAAATGTAAATTCCTGTATATCTATTTTCTTTTGGAACAGAGATATCATATTCTTTAATTTCCCAGTGCCCCTCACAACTAGCTAATGTATAATATCCTAATTTATTTAACATAGATACTGTATTAGCAATTCTTGGGTCTACAGAAAATACATTCGGATGCTCTTTATATACTTCAAATGTTTCCTTATCTATAAAGTAACACCGATCCATCTATTCACTTACCTTTACCATAGCTGGACGAATAACTCTATCCTTATATAGATAACCTTTTTGTAAAACCTCAACTACCATTCCTGGCTCTATACCATCAATATGTACTGTCATAACAGCCTGATGATAAGTTGGATCAAATGCCTTATTATTTCCATCAATCGCTTTTACTTCATATTTTTCTAAAACATTTACAAAATTACAATAAATCATTTTAAATCCATCTAAAAATTTAGAAAGTGAATCATCTAAATTCGTATCGTCTAAAGCAATTGCTCTTTCAAAATTATCCACAGTAGAAAGCATTTCTTTTATCATATCCTCTCCTGCATATTTTATCAAGCGTGTCATTTCTTCATCTTTTCTCTTCCTGTAATTGATAAAATCTGCTTTACTTACCAATAATTTATTTTCTAACTCTGTTTTTTCTTCTGTTAATTTTTCAATTTCTTTTTCTAATTTATTATTTTTATTTTTTCCAAACCCTTTTTTCTCTTTTGAATTTTCTTTTTCATAATTACATTTGCAAGTATGCTCTTCTTCAAAACAGCAATTTTCTTCTGCACAACTACATTCTTCATTCTCCACACACTTGCATTCTTCTTTATTCGATAAGTTATCTTTTTCTTCCATTTTACGCCTCCTCTATATAGAGTTATACTCCTATATTTTGTTTAATATAGTCGAGTAATGCAATCACTCTATCATATTCCATTCTTTTTGGACCTATTAAAGCAATCGTTCCTTCTTCTCCGCCAAAAGAATATTTTGTTTTGATTACAGTAACATCATCATCAAACTCATTTTCACTTCCAATATAAATATTGATGCCATTATCTTCTTCTTTAATAGAATCAATCATTTCCCTATCTTCAAATTTGTTCATGATTTCTCTAATCTTAACTGTATCATCAAATTCTGGTTGCATGAGTATGTTTTTTGCTCCTGTTACTCTCACATTTGCTTCTTTAGCAAAGTCACTAAATGCACTATAAAAGGCATTATACAGAACTTCGTGTTGCTTTATATATTTTGCTATCACTGGTTTTACTTCAAATTCCAGTTTACTACTAACTTCATCAATTGGTGTACCAATAATTAGTTTATTGATTAATTCTACCGTTTTTCTTACCTCATCTACTGATACAGCACTTGGCATACTAATATTTCGATGTTCTACGTGTCCTTTGTCTGTTATGACAATTGCAATAAACTGATTTTCATTTAAGGGAACTACTTCTACTTTTGTTACTTTATTTTCCTTAGATGAACTTCCAAGTACTACTGAAGTATAACTAGTAAGTTCTGAAATAATTTCCATACTTCTAATGATGGTATCATTTAAGGCAAGAGATTGATTGTGGAAAATTGTCTGTAATTTTAACATATCTTCTCCATTCATTTCTCTTGGAATCATAATATGATCAACATAATAACGATAGCCTTTTTCACTTGGAACACGTCCAGATGAAGTATGTGTTTTTTCTAAGAAGCCATAATCTTCTAATGAAGCCATTTCATTTCGAATAGTTGCACTAGAACAATTCATAATTTCGCAAAGTGATTTTGAACTGACTGGACGAGCTGTTTTTATATAATCTTCAATAATAAGTTTTAATAATTCTTCTTGTCTTTTGTTCATCATAACCCTTCACCTCTTTAGCACTCTTTTTCAAACACTGCTATCAGTATAACATCATATGTTAGCATTGTCAATATATGAGTGCTAATTTTTTAATTTTATCAAAAAAGAACTCTTTTTTTAGTTCTTTCAGATTGTTGACAAAGTGGCATATACAAAATGAATATATTACTTTTTTTGTTATGTTTTTTATAAAATAATCGAAATAATGGTACTATTTAGATGACTTTTCTATCTCCAATTTGCCATTTTCTTTAAATTATGAAACGCAAAAATCATCGTGGCATTTTGCTCATTTTTGCATAAACCACGAACTCTGGTAAAGCGAAGTCCATGTTGTTCTTTACAATCTCCAAATGTTCTTTCTATTGTCTCTTTTCTTAATGGATAGTTATCTTTCCATAGCTTCGTATATCTATTTTCATTCACTTGTTCTTTATATTCTTCACATATATGACGAGTAATTACTTTCTAACAATTCTTACATTTTTCTGGATTTGATTTATATAATTTGTAACCATTTTTATCTGTAGTACTATAAGATAATATTTCATTATTTGGACATACATAACAATCATAGTATTCATCATAAGCATACTCATATTTTTTTAATAACCCTTTCCCTGTCATTGGTCTTTTATATGGTATTACTGGTTCATGACCTGATAAAATAATCTCTCTACATATTACTGGATTTAATATTCTATCAAATATTTGATTAAATACTTCACTTTCCTTATATCTTCTAATATAATTTTGACTCCAAGTAGAATAATTTGAAATATCATCATATACTGATAATCCTAAATACCATCTATATGCCACATTAACTTTGCATTCTTCACAAGTTCTTCTCATTGAGTTAATTCCAAATATTATATTTATAAATATCAACTTAAAAAGTACCACAGGTGGAATACTTGGTCTACCAGATACACTATATAAATCTTTTACCAATTCTTCTATAAACGTAAAATCGATACAGCTATCTAGTTTTCTTACT
>CANSDD010000057.1 GCA_947645535.1 uncultured Mycoplasmatota bacterium | reverse complement strand
ATTCTTTCAAAAAACCTACACTTTTCATAAGTTCAATAAATTTAAAAAGATCATCATCATAACTTCGCCTTAACTTTACTACTGCACCAAAATTTAAAAATTCTTCCATCTCATTCATTATCGTATTCCTCCTAGTATTCATAATTCAAATTATCATTGCTTTTTATATTTTCTTGATTTAAAACACTTAATTTTTCTTCAGCAGCAACTCTAGTTTTATAAAGTACATCAGATGTAAGTTGATTCAGACTATATTTAATATCATTACCAGTTGATACAATTTCGCTAATAGTTGGTGGATTATCTATTTGCTGTCTTTTAATTACCATATCTTCCATATAATTTTCTTTATTAAAAGAGTTTGTTATATAATTTATCTCTCTCATAATTCTTGAAATACTATGATTTAATATGTCAATATTAAATGAATAATTAGTTTTATAATTTATTTTTTTAGATAATTTCCAGAATCCATTACCATCATTATTTACTTCCCAACCACATTCTTTAATAATCGACTTTAGCTTGTTTATTGAAATTTTATCAATATCTATCATATCTCTTTCTTTAAAATATTCTCGGCTTATTTTAAGTTCTTTAAATATTTTATCTCTATCCGTAAACCTACTCGAAGTCCAATTATTTGATAACAATTCATCCTCTAATCTTCTAAACGAATTATTATAATAACATCTATATCCACCTATATCGTAATGTGCAATATCATTACAAGCATACATAAAAAAGTGATACATATATGTTGACATCTTATCTAGTGTTCCACTTTTCTGTAACTTTCTATATTCTTTAACAGTCTTTTCAAAAGGATATACTGTATTACCTTCATACGATATATTTGATTTTAATTTATTATCATCAATACATTGTTGTATAACTAACCTATCTTCATATTCGTTTCCTGTTAGATTAAGATACTCTATGACTGTTTTTTCTTTTTGAATTACTGCATTGCTTCCATATAATTTAATATTTTTTCCATTCACTTTAACTTCTACATTATTCAATTTTATTCGCTCCTTTCTTTTAAAAAATAGATATTACTGTAAAAAACGCTTAATCAAACATTTCATCAGTAATATCCTTTTGTTCTCTTTCATCTTTTATTATTTTACTCCAAACTTCTGCTGCAAAATCTTCATCTAATTCTTCTTTATGATCTTCTAATCCATCTTTAAGTATTAAGATTCCATTATTATAATTTGAATAACATTCATCTGCATATTGTACTTCAATTAAAGCATTAGGCAGTTCTTTTGATATTTTCTCAAAAATTGGTTCTGGAGTTGCCCAGGCAGTATCAAAAATCATAGTTGTTTCATTGCAAGAAAATTCTGAAACTCCCCACTTTGTTCCCCAATTTTCAATACACCAATCGTACCAAGTGGTACTACCATATTTGATTATATTATTTATGTATGTATCACCTAATTGTTCTAAAGAAGTAATATTTAGTTTTCTTGCTTCTTCATCTGGTATAAATTTTTTAGCCTTTTGATAAATATCTTTAAAATCACCATTAGATTTATAGTGTTTTATCTTGTTCCAATAATTATTGTAAATATAATCTTCCTTTTTGCTTAATGCTTTAATTATTTCATACTGTTTATTTTCATTTTTTTGTAACAAAGCATAATAAATAGCAACATCTGTAATAGAGCCTTCTGTCAACTCTAATGTTTTTGGTATTGGTATTATTTTATTAAAATCTAATATTCCGTTTTCAAAATATTTTTCTTTTATTTTATTCATTGTATCTTTTGATACAGTAACTACATTTCTTACCCAATTTGGCATAAGAAACACCTCCTTTTCTATATTTCATAAGATATATTGTCATTATTCTTTTCTAAAAAACTCATATCAATTCTTTCACCAAATATTTGTAATTCTTTAATATCTTCTTTCGATATTCCATAAGTCCATTTTCCATTTTCATCATACAAATTTTCTTTATTGTCCTCTAAATCAATTTCAATTCCTTCATTCATTTCAAACGATTTGAATAACTCTTTATATGTACTAAAAGAATCAAATTCTTCTGCATATTCTTTATAATTTTCTAATGTTATTTCATTAGATTTTATTTTACTTATGCTTTCATCTTTTATAAGCGCAATAATAATTTTATCTTCATCATTTAAAAGTATTTGATTTGAACTCATAGGAACATACTTCTTACATACCCTTTCATAAATTTGTTCTTGATACTTTTTCATCATATAAGATGGTGGTGTAATTCCTGTAGATTTCATTGCTTGAATAAGATTACAATCTTTTGGCATATATAAATCTCTTTCTATTTTTAATGGTAATTGTAATTCTTCCAATTCTGATAACATTACATACCCCAGTTCTGCCATATCATCATCTCCTAAATGACAATATCCAAACATTTCATAATCTCCATTTTCTAATTTTTCTCCTTCTGTAATTAACCAAGTACCTGTTCCTATTGGATTAAAATATTTTACAATAACCTTTGCATTTCCCCCTAATCCATCTTGACTGCCTATAGGATATTTTTCAAATTCTTTTTCTAGTTCTTTTGTCATCAATTTCATAGTTACATCATCTCCTTTTCCATTTCATTTTTCATAAATTTTTGATAGACAATTTCGTGATATTTAGTTAAAAAATTCTTCGATAGATTCTTTAATCTATTTTGGTATTCCTCAAAATCTTCTAATGATTCTCGAATTGAAAAATTGCTTTTATATTTTGCATCTTGTCTATACATATCAATCTCATCATCTATTGAAAAACTATCTGCTATTTCTTTTAATTGCTTTTTTACATTATCTTTTTCATACAATTCTTGATAATCATCACAAAAATAAAAGGTATGTATCATATCCACTCCACCATTGGTCCAAGTTTCAATTTCCATACCACTAATCATTCCATTTTCATATATAAGATTAACATTGTAGTTAAATGATTCCATTGTTTTTATAATATTATTTAGTATAATTTCCTGTTTTCTAGTAGGAATATACTCTTTTGTGCTTAATGTGTCAATTTCTATCTTATCATCTATTTTCTCTCCAAAAGTCATTCTAGTATTATTGATACACTCGTTATAATCAGTAATTAAAATTTGATTTGGCTTTAATACATAATTTCCATTACTGCATACAACTGTTATATCCTCATCTGACATATTCTTAATGTAGTTACTATCACTTGTATAAATATATTCTCCATTTTCATCTTTGAAAAACTTAAATTGATTTTCAGTTTGAGCATATTCAAAATATTCTCTACCATTTTTGTCAATATATGGAGTTTTTTGTTCATCTGGAGAGTAAGTCATTACTTCATCACCGTATTTGAAATATCTATCATCAAAATCTCTAATCATTGCATCAAATAGTAATGGTTCTTTGAAATCTTTTAACATATCATATATTATTCCACCGTGACAACCTAATCCCATTCCACCATTAAATTCGGTAGATTTTTGAACTTCAAACTTATTGTCTTTATCTTTCGTTATTATAAATACTGTTCCTCTGTGCATTTTTATCCCTCCTATATCTCCATATCAATATTATTTTCAATTTCTTCTTCTGTTTTTTCAAATTCTAATTGTAATTTTGTATGTTCCTCAATAAGTTTCTCTTGTTTTTCTGAATACGGAGATGTTTCCATCTTTCCATCTAAATTACCTGCTTTTCTTTGTTCATTTCTAACTGCTATGCCAGCTAAATATGTTCCAGCAAATGATATATTGGAAAATCTATTATCTTTATTGAAGAAATTTAGAAGTTTTGGATCTTCTTTTGTAATCTCCTTAAACTTTAATGCTATATCTCGCATTTTTTCTAATGCTTCTTCTTGCTTTATTATATAAGGTCTTTGTAAATCCTTTTCTAATCCAGTAATATTTAATTGGTATTGTAAATAGTCAATTATATCTTCCATAGAATATCCTGTATCTTCACATAAATATCCAGATACCCAAATGAATACAATATCATTTCCTAATTTTCCTTCTTTTACTGTTCCAAACATTCCATCTGTAAGAGTATTTAATGAACATTCTGGTTGCCATTCTTCTTGTGATTCAATAATATCTTTTGCTTTATCATTTATTCCCAATGCAACACAAGCTGTATCCATTCCAATTTCTGTTTTACTAATCTTGACTCCTTTTAATGTTTTTATTGTACCTTCATTTTCTAATTGACATACTCTGCTATTTCTATACATACACAAGAAAAATTCTGTACCTTTTATAGTTATTTCTTCAAATTTATCTTCAACTTGATGTATATCTATATCAACTTTCCAATTTTTTTGATTTATATTATTTTTTTCATATCTACACCACACATCTTCTCCATAAGTTGGATCAGATATTACAATATGATTTAATTCTTTAATCTTTCCTTTATATCTCAATTTCTTTTACCTCTCTTTCTTTTAGATTCTCTTGTAAAATTTGATTTACTTTTTCTTGTATTTCTTCTTTAGAATATAGATTCAAATCTATATCATAGTCACCTTGTATTAAATAACCATTTTCTAATAACTGATGATTATATGAATAACTTTCCCCATATTTTTCAAAATCAAAGTAATTTGTAGCACCTAATTTTTCAAGTTCATAATATAGTCCTATTTCTTCTGCCATTGTATATCCCATTTTGACATCTGGAGAACAATTTTCACAATGCTCAATTCCTTCAAAATTATATTGATAATAAGCTATATTATCTGCTTGTAAACAAATATTTATTAATTCATCTATACCATAGTATTCTTCTTCCTCATAAACCAAATGTGCTAAAACAGCTTCCTTTTGAAAATTATCTAATGTACTAAATATTATTGCTAATTCATTTATATCTTTTACACTAGCCCATTGAATTGAACTATATGGAAAAGGTTCTATATTATCAATATCTGCAATTTCATATTCCTCGTGTTCATCATCAACTTTTACTACTTCTTTCAAATATTTATCTATAACTTCTGGAGATTGTGGTAAATCTATCCAATCTCCTGCTATATATCCTTCATTGTAATAAGCAAGATTTTGAGCAAAAATACTAAATACTTTTTGCATAATAATTCCTCCTTTAAAAATTCTTTCACATTTCTTAAAATTTTATTTAAAGTATAAATTTAATTTATTTCAAATTCATCTTCCCATTGAATCGAATTATAAGAAACGCCTTCACCATCTTCATACACATTATGGAATACTTTGGCTTTATCAAAATCTGCCTTTTGTTCATTATAAAGTTCAAGCACTCTTTCCATTCCTAATTCTTTGATATATGGATTGCTATAATGTGATTCTATAAAACTATGCCCATAACATAAGCAACTATTTATCATCTCTCTACAGTCTAGTTCTCTATGTAATCGTTCTTGCTCTTTTGTTAATTTGCAAGGATTTCCATTCTCAAATCGTGGTATTTCATTTTTTATTTTTTCTATTTCTTTTCTTGTCATATTATTTTCACCTCCAATAAAAAAAGAAGCGAATCTCATTTGATTTGCTTCTATCATATTTAATCATATAAAAACTTATATAAAGTTTTTCTTTAACCCTTTTTAAAAGTCAACATTATTTTTTCATTATTAGCATAAAATTGATAAGTAACTAATGAATATCCTTCTTTATCCATTTTATTGCACATTTCATCTATTGATTGTGCTACCATTTCAATATTTCCAACTCTATCAATTATCTTTGTTAAGTACATTTTTCATTCTCCAATCTTATATAGTATCTATTTCTTCTAAATCATCCATCTCTTTAAGTAATCCCTCTTTGCCCTCTATAAACATTTTTTCATCTACACATATTGTTGTAACATTTAATGCTTGAATTTTATTTGTTAAATCTTGTGCTTTTTGTATGTCATAACTTAATTTATAAATTTGACCAACATCTGTAACTACTAAATGAGAAAACTCTCCACTTTCAAATCTTTTTAACATACCATCAAATATTTCTCTATCTTTTAAGAAAGATCCTATTTCTATAAATATCTCATAATTATCAGTTTCTAATACATCTTTGCAGAATTTTATTAGTCTATTCTTCTTTTCTTCGCTCCTTTTGGAATCATTGATGCTATAATGCACAAAAATAGCACATTTTTTTACTTCTCTAAAGTCTAACTTTGGTTGTTCTTCTTTCTTTTCTTTATTTTGCATTATATATTCATACATTTCATTACAAATTGCTCGACTTTCCATTTCTAACATTATACAGTCCTTTAATTGTTTAGGTGTGTCATTATCTTCTGCTATTTTTTGTAAATTATTATCTGATAATAAATCATCAAATTTATCTTCATCTAGTTCTTGAAAATCAATATTTAAATGTTCCTCTAATAAATTACACATCTCCTCACTATAATAATCACTAAATCTCAATAGTTCTACTGCATCTTCACTATGTGCAATTTTTTCAAGTTCCTCATAACTATTAGCTTTTCTCCATACAAAAAATTCTTCTATTTGTCTTTTTATGGAATCTAACATTGCATTTTCTGTAGATTTACTTAAAATATATTCTTCTAAATACTTTTTATCTTTTATAACTAATTGGTAATATCTTTCTAATACATTACTCATATTCTCTCACCTTCTTTATTGTTTTTCTATATATTTCCATTATTTGAAATGATTATAATATAAAAACAGATAATTAGCAACACTAACTATCTGTTCTATAACTTATGATTTTCAACCAACTATTTACTTATAAAATTTATAGTTTCTATATTCATCTAATATAGTGTTAATTTTTTTGCTTACATTATCTATTAATTTTATTGTAATAATTTCATCTTCAAATCGAGCTGTAACAACAAATTTTATTCTTATTAAATCTATATATCCAATTTCGTGATACTTTTCGCTAGCATCAACATAAATCCTTTTGTAGCTTTCAGTCTGTTCCCATCTGCCAAATAATATTTTCCTGTGTTCTACTCTCTTAATTTTTTGAAGTTTCTCCAAAATCTCATCTGCTTCTAAAAATTTCTCTGGTGTTATTTGATAATATAGTATTTCTTCCAAAAATTATTCCCCTCTTTTTTACATTTATTATTTCTATAAAAATAAGTCTTATTATTACATTTTTATTTAATAAGCAAATTGTAATTTATGATTTACTTATTACTTTTTTCTGTCAACTTTTTTGTTTACACTATTGCTAATAATATAGAAATTTGAAATATAGCTACTGATAAAATTCTTATTTTCCATTTTCAAATTTTAATTTTTTTTGGCGCTTAGCTTCAAATTTCCAATAACCATGATTACGATTTCGATGTTTTTTTTGAATCTTGTTTTGATTGTTTTTCATGTCTTGTTCAGCATTTAATATAATAGCTTTTTTTTCGTTGGAAACAAATTTAAGAAAAACATCATATAGGTACAGCCATCCATCGTATGAGATTTCAGTAAGCGTTGACTCTAATTTAATTTTTAAAAACTTGCAAATGCGTTTTTGTTGCTCATAAGTAAACAATTTTTTTGTTTTATCTTTGAAAGTATTTCCAGATGCTAAAAATATATATGACAGAAAATTTCTATAGTCTATCGCATCCTCAACATCAGCAGATGTTTTTCTTTGAAAGTGAGCAAAACATATTCGTGCATTTGGCACAGGATAAAAATCTGATGGTTTAAACTCATAAATCAATTCAGCGGAAAACCAAGGTTTGTATAAAAGAGACCTCAAACTTTCGTTATAAAAGGGCTGTCCAGAATACCTGAGAAAAGCCTCATACTGCATTATGAAATATATATCTTCAGGAGGATTATCGGCTTCAAATACCTTTTTCACAATATCAGCAGTTATGTTAAATGGAATATTTGCACATACTTTATATGGTTCTTTTACTGATATTTTATATTTTAAAAAATCCATCTCTATTATTTGAACTTTTTTAGATTCTTTATACTTTTCAGATAAAGTTTTCGCTAATTTCGCATCAAACTCTATTGCTATAACTTGCTTGCTTTTTTTTGCAAGTTCAATGGTAATAATTCCTTTTCCAGGACCTATCTCAATTATAATATCGTCGTTACAAATATTACTCTTTGATAACAAAGTCGCTACAAGTTGTTTACTATGTAAATAATTTTGCGAATGTTCTATTCCCATAAATACCTCCTTTACAAATTACTATTAGTCGAGATAATTATACCATAAAGAACTTTATTTAGCAATTAGTATTCATAGTCCATTTCCTCAAATTCGACTTTTAAATTCTTTTCAATATTATCTTTCATCTTTTCAAACATTTCATTATCCTTCTCAATCGCAATACTATTTCTATTTTTATTGTAACAGGCCACAACAAAATTTCCACTTCCTGCATACTGATCCAATAAAGTTTCATAAGGTTTTGAAATATATTCAATTATTTCTTCTATCAATTTTACTGGTTTCTCTGCCTCCATAACCTTATCTCTTGTATTTTTAGGTTGATAATCAAATACAGTTGGTAACATACCATTTGTACCTTTCATATAGTAAACATCAAGATTATTTTCTTGCAGCATATCTCTAACTTCATAAGATGATTTTCCCTTCACATCTAAATTATTTTCTTTTGCTATTGCTAGATTTTTCTTTGCATCTAATTTTAGACTTCTAGGTTCACCATTGCTAAATATCATAACATCTTCAACATTCTTACTTTTTCTTCCAGTATTAGAAACGAAATTACCTTTTTTCCAGGCAACTTTAGCAAAATATTTGAAACCACTTTCTTGTGCCATTTTCTTAATTTCATATAAGTAATCAAAATTAACTTCGGATTCCTCTGGTAAAAATTCAACAAGAAATGCACCATCTTTCAATACTCTCTGCTTTTCCCTAAAATCATTACTTTCATATCTAAATAATTCAAATGTAGCAAATTTTCTGTTGCCTCCAGTCAAAGCCTTTTGCAAATTGTATGGGTGGTCTGTAATAATTCCATCAATGCTTTTATCTTTTATCATACTTAAATCTCTACCATCTCCTTTTATAAGTAAACAAGTATTTTCTATTCCTTCTATTTGGCTTGTTACCTTATAAACTCCTCTTGAAATTTTAGTAAAGATACCTTTTTCTACTCCCTCATAAATACGAGCCCTAATTGATTCGTTATTTACTTGCATATTCTTAATATTTTTGACAAGATTTGTTGCTTCTTGCATTGAAAATTTTTCTTCATCAAAAAAATATTCAAATAGATTCATTTGTATCGTGTTATCCATATTGCACCTTCCTAATATTCAAGTTCTTTATCTTTTTCACTCAAATAGTAATTATCAAATTCTTTATTTAGATATTCTATGACTTGATTATCTGTTAAATTTAAGTTAAACCACCTAACATCTCGGGTTATTTCATTTTCCCACACATCATCTGTTATTCTGATTCCATATTCAAGATATGCCTCTCCATTATTGTAATGAAGTTCCACACATTTTCCATTTTCCATTACTCTAGCAACTGTAAAAGCATTTTCATTATCTAAATCAGATATATTCGTAATTGTTTCTTCTACACTATCTTCTAAATCTTGACTATATATTTTTAATGGTTCATCTAACAACATTTTAGGAGGATCTTTAGAAACAATTTGAATGATATTATCTATTTCTTCATCTGTTAATGCCAAATTTGAAAATACTTCCCATTTGTGTTTTCCTTCTCTGTCTATCCAACTTCTTTCTACAGTTACATACTCTCTATTACCTTTTATTTCAATCTCTACATTATAAACAGTAGTATCATTATAATTTCCAACATATTCAGCAGATATTACTTTTAATTCGGATTTTGATTTATTCTGTAATTCATAAATTCGTTGTTTTAGTCTTTGATTTTCTTCAAGTAATAACCCTTTTTTCATATTGTTTATAGATTTGATATTTTTTTCTTTTCCAATTTTCTGTATCTTATCCATACTAATATGGTCTTTTTCAGTAACAATGATATGATCTTGTAATTTTATATTGAATACCTTTAACATTTCATTTGTTATATTTGTTAGATGTAAATCATCTTTGCTTGGTTCTAGATTATTCGAAGGATGATTATGTACTAAAACAACTTTACTACTTGCTGAAAAAAGTGCTGTTCGTATAATTTCTTTCGTATCTATTATTACATCACAATTACTTCCAATCCCCAGTAAAGTAATATTTCTAACATTATTTCTATTATCTAACCCAATAAATAAAAGATGCTCTCGGATTGCATTTCTAATCTCTTGAACATCTTTTAATTTTAAAATATCTGTAGAAGAACTAACTTTTATATCTTTATCAATATTCTTTTTAGTTTTTTCAATAATATCAACATTCATACTAAATCACCCCTATTATATATCTGTATAATCACTTTCTATTTCTAATGAATTTTCATCTTTACTTATATCAAATACCTCATTTAATAATTGACTAAATTTTTCTTT
>CANSDD010000056.1 GCA_947645535.1 uncultured Mycoplasmatota bacterium | reverse complement strand
TAGTATTACCTTCTCTAAATGGATGTACTTGCCATATACTAGATGAAAATTTAGTAATATTGTTAATAACTTCAACCATATTCATTTCTTTATAATTTTTTTCTTTTTCTAAAGAGATATCATATTCTAAAGATTCAGTTAATGTGTTACAATCACCATATGCTACTGAATCATTATTTAGTATTTTTTCATGTTTAGAAAAATCTATTTTTCTAAATTCACCAGCAAATTCATAAACATCTTGAAATAAAAATTTATGAACATATTTTAAATATTCTACTGATAATTCAAATTTATCTTCATTTAATAATTCAACTATCCTAGCAGATACAAAATCACATTCTAATTCATTGTGATTTATTTCATTTTTATTTTTTCTTTCAACATAGTATTCTCTTAACTCTTTTTCTACTTCTTCTATAGTTAAATTACCTTCTACATTTTCTTCTAATAGTTTTTCCAAATATTTAGAAGGTTTTAAATTATCTACTTCTTGAAGTCCAATAGCCATATCCCATTGTAGTTGTTTTATATAGTTACTAGATTTATATTCTTCTTCATATTCATTAACACTTGAATCTAATTCTTTTTCACTCATAATTTATACCTCCTAATTGATCAATTAAGTTACTATATTGTTAGAAAAAAACAACTCTTCTCCCTTTTTTTTATTTTGAACACTATAATTTAATAAAATAGTTTCTTTATTATACTTATTATATAAGTTTTCTATTTGAGGACACTTATCATAACTTATTAATAACGGTTGATTTGATAATTTCTTTTTTATAAATTTTGCCAATTCAATGTGATCTTCTTCTGTAAAAAAGTTAGTATATAAATCTTTACCTTTATTAAAATATGGAGGATCAATAAAGAAAAACTTTTTTTTCTTTTTCTTTATTAAATCAATAAATTCCTTAGCATCTTTATTGTATATTTGTATTCTATCTTTGTTATTTGATATCTTTACTATAAGATCGATAAGTTTTTCTTTATTAAATCTACAGTCGATTTTATAATTTCCATTTTGTTTCTTTCCACCAATTACTCCAGCTTTTATTATTCCAGAACGATTCGTTCTATTTAGAAAAAGTGTAGAAAATCCTAATTCTAATATTGATACATCATTTTTAGATTTTTGTATTTCTTTTTGTCTATACCATTCATCCATATTTATTTCTGTATCTTTTATTTTGTTTATTAATTCATCAGATAAATATAAAATTGAATACCAAACAGCATATATTGATCTATCAATATCATTAATAATAACTTTATTAACTTTATTTTCAAAAAGAAGCCTTATTGCGATTCCTGCGCCTCCTGCAAAAGGTTCAATATAAGTACATCCAATTAAATTATTTTTTTCTAATATAGAAACTATCATTTTGTATATTTGACCTTTTCCACCAGGATACCTTAATGGAGAATATGATTTCATATTGACCTCCTCCTATAATAAATTAATTATATCATTTATTAATTTATTTGGCCATATCTTCTTTTAAATTAATAAAGTTGTATATCAGTTGAATTAAAGTTAATGTAACAACATCATATTTTTCTAATGTTTGCTTAGATAAAGTTTGGCTACTACCATGAACAACAATGTTTAAATCATTAACAAATTTATCTATATTTTTTGTATTTTTTACAGTAAAACCATATTTATTTAATTCTTTTGTATATTTATTAAATGTACTTTTATCTTCATTCTTTCGTAATTTATCACAAATAGATATAATATTACTAATTTTATTAGTGTTTACACAAGATACATCCTGTGTCGTTGTATTGAATGCATCTTTAGAAAAATTTTGAACTAAAATAGAATCTGCGTTACCTTTAGAAATGAAGTCAGTTATATCTCTTATAGCAATATCCAATAGTAATCTATAAAAGTAAGGGGCTAAATCCATTATCAGACCTTTATCGTTTGACAATGTTTGGTTAATGTTTATAAGTTTCTTCAAATAATAGTTTAACAATGAATTTTGTGATTTTATCCCTTTATTAGTCCAATTAAATAAATTAGCATCTTTTATTTTATATTGATTATGATTTTTATTTTTATCAATATTCTCATTTGGATTTACTTTAGTTATGCCTTCTTCCTTTATTTTAAAACCATTTACATCTATATTTAAATCATCCAAACTAATTTGATTATCATTTTTTGGTAAAGATGGAACATCACTAAAAAGTTCCCTTGATTGCTTTGCTGTATACACTGATGCAACTTTTCCTCCTACATCATAGAATTTTTCTAGTAATTCATTTATCTTTTTTTGATGATCATAATTATATAGATCATATTCATTTTTATTATTCAGTCCAAATATTCCATTATATGTATCTTTATAGCCGAAAATTCTGTCAAGTGTTGATTTGTCTTTTATCTGTTTTTTTACATTTTGAAATTCAGGTTTTGTTGTTGATTCGTAAAACTTTAAAATCTTAAATCCAATTGAATTTACTTCTTTTCCTTGAATCTCTTTCATTCTATCCTTATTCTCAGATGCCCATTTTACAGTTCCTTTTCCATTCTGTTCATCTAAATGTCTTAATTCTACGTGTTTGTAAGCCTGTCCTAAATCATCATAGACTTTACAGTCTATGCTTTTAATAGTGTCCTTTAAGTGATTTAATTTAACAACATCCAAATCATACTTTTTTATTAACTCAGGATAATTAGTAATTTTAAATAATGATAGTCTTCGATTTCCATCTAGTACAATATATTGAAATTCATTCTCATTAACTTCTTCCTTATAAACTATAAGGTTTTCTATAACATCTGTTTCTAAATAAATATCATTCAATAAAACTTTCTGTTTTTTGTTCATATTTTTGTTACCAAAGAGTTCTTCTAAACATTCCTCTTCTGATTCTAATGTTCTAGAATAACGGGCATTATCTTTCCAAAGTGTTAATTGATTAATATCCATTTTACTATAATAATGCATAACTACCTCCTAATTAAAGCGAATAACATTCTTTCCGTTGAGCTAATTATAACACATTTTTCGACATTATCTTAGTGTTTTCAAGTAATTTGTGCCCTAAATCTAATTTTAGAACTATTCCTACTCTCATAATATATGTATTATTGATTTCATTCAAATACAGCCGTCTAAATACCCAATTAAATCTAACAATGGTAACTAAACCCTTCACCTCCTGCATTTATGTGATTAGACACCAAAATTACATCATTGCCTGTTCCATAAAAACTTTGAGCTCTTTTTGGTCTCACATTAGCATCTAAAGTTTCATCTCCCGTTCTTGTCATACTACTAGTTACTCCTAAATCATCAAATCTTTTTTTCATATATTCACTAATTTTCAGAGTATAATCTTTTTCACGGATACCATTGCTACTTGTACCAGGATCATTACCTCCATGTGCTGGTTACCTTTAAACACAGAGCTATACACACATATTCCAAATTATCTTGATATCTCGTTCATTTGTTACTGGGTCTTTTCTTCCAATAATAATTTTTGAGATAAATGTTTCTACAATTAATCTATCAAGTTTTTCAATATGCTTATATTTTTCAAAAAATACTTTCTCGTTTTCTTCTTGATTTTCTTTTTCTTGTAATTCTATAATTTCATAGTCTATCTCATTTACTCTTAAACTATATTTTTCTTTATCATTGAAACATCTATTTTTTAATATCATAAATTCATCAGCTGTTATAATTCCGTTTGCTTTGTCATCATATAACATACTAAATTTATCTTCTGTTAGTTTTATTTTTCTTTCAATATCTTTCTTCTCTTTATTCAATGCTTCAATATCATTTTTAAAATTAGAGTGAATTTTTTTCTCATAATAACTTGCTTCAAGTTCTGTTCTATTGAAATATTTTTCTATTAATTTATTTAGCTCATTTAATACATACTCCTCTAGTACTTCATATCTTATAGAGTTATTATTATCACAAGCTAAACCACCAGTATTTTTTTTATTTCTACATTGTAAATATGCTTTTTTAGTTGGGTTCTTTCTAGGACCAGATTTACAATTATTCTTTTGAAAAGTTTTACCACAACATTTACAGAATACTTTTCTACTAAATATATGTATTTCGCCATCCTTATTGGGTCTTGACCTAGTCTGTGTTGTAGTTAATATCTGTACGTTATCTTGAATAGTCATAAGCATTTCACTATCTATTTTTGCACTTAATTCTCGTAGGGCGTTAAACTTATCAATAATATCTTCCAAGTTGGATGTTAATAAAACATCTTTTAATATGGATATATTAGATTTAAGTTCTTCTAAATTCTTACTAGGTATTTTATTACTTATCTGTAGCTTTTCTTCTACAATAGATATTAAATTATTAGCTTCTTGTTTTGCCTCTTTTAATAATGCTTTTTCTTTTCTATCTTTGAATTTTTGGCGAACAATTTTTGAAATAGCAGGGTCAACGATTTTTTCGTGGCAACAAGCAACTATTCTTTGCTCGTGCTTTGGTATCTTTCTTCTCTTATCAATATTATAAGCGATGTTTTCTGTTCTATGCTGTATTAAAGCTCCATCATAGGTTTCATCCATTAATATTTTTCTTATTGTATCTGTATTCCAATATTCGCTTCCATCTGGAGCAACAGGACATACATAATTAGAACCCTGTAGTATTTTGTATTTACTTGGAGTTGGTACTTTTCTATTATTTAATTCTTGAGTTATTTTGTAATAACCATTTCCATTTGCATAAAGCTCATAGATTTCTCTAACGATTTTTGCAGCTGGTTCATCAATTACAAAATGGTATTGGTCTTTTGGGTCTTCTATATATCCATAAGGAGCAAATGACCCAGTCCATTGACCTGCTTCATTTTTAGTCTTAAATGTTTCTCTTGTACTTATAGACTGGTCTTCAACTCTCCATTGGTCTGTCATAGCTGTTATTTGACTTGCTTTTTTATTTCCTTTTCTTTCTGTATCAATATTATCTACGATACTTAAAAAGCGAATATTCCACTCTATAAAATTCTTATGTAAATATTTTTCTACAAATTCAATACTTCTAGCAAACCTAGACTGACTTTTGCAAATATAAATATCTGTATTTCCTAGCTCACAGAATAGTAAAGACTTGTTCCACTCTGTTCTTGTTCCATCTGTACCACTTATATCTTCTTCGTAAAATATTCCTACAACTTCTAATTCCTTATCACTACAATATTTTAATAACATTAATAATTGATTTAAAATACTTTTACTTACATTACCCTCTGTTTTTTCTAAATCTTCTACAGATAAACGAACATAAATTATAACCCTTTTACCATTACTTACAGATGAAAGAAAGCGACCTTTAATATTAAAGCAATTAGGGTTATTTGCTTTCTTAATTTTTAATAAGTTTCTTAAGTATTCTGTTACATATTCCAAATGGTCTTCGTTTATTAATTTTTTAATGCTTTTAAATTCAATAGAATTATAATATTCTTCTTCAATAAAAACTAAACTTGTATCAGTATTATTAAGATTAGTTAACTCACTCTCCTTAATTATCCTCAACATATTATTCCTCCAATAATAAAAAGTTGAGGTCTAAATAATACATCCATATTATAACGTATTCCTCGCATTATCTCAACCTCTAACCCTTATTTGTTTCTAAATGTAAAATGATAGTTGCTAACTTTTCATTAAATATTTTTATTAAGTCTTCCTCTGTTTCTGCATTAGTAACTATCTCATTTGTAATAACTATCTCTTTATTTTCCATAGAGCAACCCCTCTATAGAAAAATATGTGATTAGATTTTTTATTATGAAAATTTTTAACTTATTTATCATCAGTCATCACTCCTTAAAAAAATGACAACCTTTCCTTCCTCAAGATTTATAAGTTATTTTTTCTTTTTTGAGATACGATTATAGTTTCTATAATTTATAATATTTATTGTTTTGCCCTCATAGTTGGATATACGAAGTGTTTTCTCATATGTTAGAACAGAATTATTAACTTTTTGTTGTGCTTCTGCTTCAGTAGTTTTATATACATTGGGTCGTTTAACTTTACTACATCTAAAAATTTTAAAATTTTTTGGTATTAGCCCTATTCTAGCACCCTTTAAAATCGCTTTATCAACCTTTTTACCTGTTAGCTTTTCTATATCCTCGCTCAAGTCTAAATCTGTTAGATAAGCTGTTAAATACATCCCTATATCATCAACATTTTTAAGTGATTTAGTTTTAGTAAAACCCTTACCCCAAAGCTCTTGTAATTTATCATTTGGGATGTATGGAGCAGTAGTATTGAAGAAATATAAATTATGCTGATGGAATGCTCCACGAGCTTGACATTCAGTCGCAGAAATATAACCAAAATCAAAAGGTAGATTATTCTTTTTTAAGTAAATTTTTAGTTTTTGGTGGAACTTGCGAACATCATTATAAAGCTGTTTAGGGTCTGTCATATTTTCCTTATATGTCAAAGTCACGAATATAACTTTTTTATAATCTGTGATGTTTGTATTTATAAGCTTTCGCAGATTAGACATAGTCCTCTTAATGCTTGACTTATTGTCTTTTCTTGATGTCGCACTATGGTTATATTCTTTTACTTCGCCACTTCTTATGTCATAGTAAAAGTCTTTTGAGATTTTACGTATATAACCACCAGTATTATTGATAGAGTATTTTATCTCTGTTTGATTACCAGTTTCAACAACCACAACTTCACTATCTGCATTTAGATTTATTTTAGGGTTATTTTTCAGTCTTTCTATTTTCAAAGTAGATATATATGTTTTTGTGTTATAAGATATCAAGTCAAGTCGTGGATCGCATTGGCTAATCGCCATGCGACCACGATAACTTAATTTTTAACACATAACATATTTTACTTATTTTTCTTAATACCTAAATGCAATTTATAGTTTTTGTTGTTTACTTGCTTCAACTCATCAAAAACATCTTTCTCATAAAAAATATAACCTTGAAATTTTTTACCCTCATTTGTAATAAATTGACCTCTTGAACTTTTAGGTATTTTAGAAGCTTCTTCACTATCTATAACAATACTACTTAATATCCTATTAGCTCTACCACATACTCTAAAATCGCAATTATGCCTAATCTTTTCACTTAATACTTGAGAGCTTGGGACTTGTGTACTAATAATTAGATGGATACCAACAGCTCTAAATAATTCTGTAATTTTCTCAAAATCTTCTCTTATGATATTTAATTGTTCCTCTATCTTTTTATTTCTTGCTTTTGAGAACACTTGTGAAGCTTCATCAAGACCTATAACAATTCTTTGTAGTTTTTCTTCTTCAATTTCTTTATTTTCTATTTTAAAATTAAACTCCTCAATATCTTGACAACAATATTTATTTAGTAAGTTTTTTCTTCGTTCAGCTTCAACCATAATATTATTTTCTAATACATCATATAAATCATTAACATTATCAATTAATTTACAATTTTTTAAGTTTTGCCATCCTTTACTAAAGTCCAATAAACCTTTCATATCTATGATTAAACACAAAGCTCCCTTTAAATAGCTTTGCATTAGAATACATTTAAATAACGTTGTTTTGCCCCCACCACTATTAGAAGAAATAATTAGGTGGGGATTTTTTGATAAATTTACTAATTCTTTATTACCAATACTATCTTCTCCTAATACTAATTCAAAATCATTTTTAGATAAATACCCATTTTCCCAAAATAACATTTTATTACTTCTATGTCTTCTATAATAGATTATCAATTTATCTTCTTTGTAATCTTTTACATCTATAACAAATCTTTTCCATTTGCGAGATAGTCTTTGCAACTTATCTCCAACTTTAAAATCATCTGCTAAAACTCCATTACTATAACAAATAATCTTCTTTAATCTAGGGTCTTTAAATGATATTGTACTTCTTATAGGTATTATGGTATTGCCATCTTTCTTTCCATTATCTGTTATTTCTAAATTTTTGCAGTCTTTAGCTTTTTTATTTAGGTCATAAGGTCTTAATATGGTTATTGCTAATATGCAAAAAGGGATAGAGCTAGCAACAAGACTTAAAGAAATGTCTTTTATAATAGGGGTATTCTCTAGCTGTAATATTTTTTTAAAAATATTAATTACATTATTACCATCTATAAAAGGTTTTATATTACATATTTTTGAGTTAAGATATGGTATTGAAAGTGTACTAACTCCCAATACCACATCATTTATAGGGTTCAATAATTGACTACTAGTGATATATAAATATTGCTTTAAAGTAATTGTTTTATCTTGTTTCTTATTATCATCACTCATTAGATACCTCTTTTTTATCTTCATCAAAATTATTAACCCAAATGTCTTTGTATTCTGCTTCTTTTGGTGCATATATTAATACCATTTTTGATATATCCTCTAAAACATCAATACTCCATTTTAAATAACTAGCCCAAGCAAGATACATCCCTAAATATCCATCATAATGCCTAGAGTAATCTTTTACACGTTCACCAATTTTTAAAACTTTATCATAATTAGCAATAGCTTTGTCTAATTCTCCATTTTTTCTATACTTTTCAGCTTCTTTAAAAAGTTTTCTTCTTGTTTCTCCTAAATCTTCTATTTCCTCAAATTCCTCAAATTTTTTTCTCATTAAATATTCTCCTTATCCATATTTTTTTTAATATCTTGTATAATAGGAAGTTTTACTAAACCATCCTCAAAAATTAAAGTTCCATCTTCACTTGTTATAACCATATTTACAAATTCAGTACACTTATTTAAAATATCCAAATTATAAGCATAACCACTTAAACATATAAAATTTTCATATTTATTTAATAATTCTCTTTCATTTTCCCAGTCTTCTATATTTGGACTAATTGTTAAAATAGCAAACATCAACATATCAAAAGCTTTAAACACAATTCCATAATAAGCTAGTGAGTTGTTTTGTTGTTCGTGTATATCTATAATATTTCTAAATGTAGAATTGTTTTCTATAGTTGTAAGATATTTGTTAATAGATAAACTTATCTTATCCATTTTAAAATCTTTTAGTATATTTGATTTTAAATCAAACTTTTTGGTTAAAATATCTAACCTCTTTACAGCTTCTTCTTTTTGAAGCCCTCTTATATTTTTAATCATTTTATATCATTACTCCTATTCTCCCTCTTATGAGGGGAGAGCATTTAAGCTCTCTTAATCTTTAATTACTTTAATATCATCTGCTACTACAGAGAAGCCAAGTTGATTATTCATCACATAAGGTCTTGCAACTGCACCAACTAAACTAACATTTACAAATTCGCCATCTTGTGGAGTTGGTACTTTTTGACTACCCATAATTTTAACGTTAAGGTGTTTTAGCTTCTTATCCAAGCAAACCACGTTATAAACGTTAACTACTTCATCAGTTCTAATACCATCTTTAAAAACAGGTTTTTGTAAAATATCAACTAGTGTGAAGTTCTTACCAAATGTTGCTGTGAAATCTACAACGATATCATTAACTTTGAAATCCATAGTTATCCCTCCTTCGTGAAACATTATAACCATAGTTTTATTTTAAAGTCGAAGCAAGGGTTGTCTAAAAAGAGCATAAAAAAACCTAAAATGATTAATTTTAGGATATATTTTATAAAATAGTGACAAGGGTTGTCATTTGATTTTTTCTTTATATTTCAGGTTCTTTAAGCCAATCTTTTTTAGGAATTCCTAATTCTTCTAAAACTCTATTACAAAATTTTGTTGTTTTTCCACTACATTTTTGTATAAGATATGTATAAGCATATTGGGTTTTATTTGAAAAGTCTATTCCATAGCCACCAGCTCTTAATAAATCTATAAAATTATTGAAATCAACCTCGAATACCACACAAAAAGCAGTTAAAGTCTTTAAACTTGGGTCATTTTCACAGTCACAATATCTTTTATAAGTTCTCGGACTTAAACCAAGTAAATCACAAAATAATTCTTCTGTTATTTCTTTATCTTTCATTATTTTAATAAAAATACTTTTATAAGTTGGATGATAATGTTTTGAATGTTTAAAATTTTCATCAAAACTTGCCACAATTTTATTTATTTCTTCTTCCTCTTTTTTAATTTTTTGTTGTTCTCTTTTTTCATCCTCTGTCATAAATTGCCTCCTACCTAAATTATACCATTTTTTGCCATTATTACATATATCTAAACAAAAAAATAATTTTAGAACAATTAATTATGATCTAAAATTATTTTACTCTTACTTTATTTCTTCTATTAAGATATTTTATATATATTTTATTTATTAATGTATAAATGCCATATAAGATGAGTAAATATAAAATACTACCAATAATTATTATAGATAAAAAATATGGATAAGAAGAAGTTGGGGTTTGTATCATTTCAAATGGATTTTTAGGTATTATAAAGGACATTATGAAAATTGCAATACAACCAACTACTCCTAAAATTTTAAATATTTTTTCTAACATAAAATTACTCCTTTTAACTATAAAATAAAAGTAGTATCTATTATTAAAATATTTATAAATACTACTTCTTGTTTTAATTATTTAATTAATGATTTATCAATTGTGATTACTGGTCTTATTGCTTTTCCTGTGTCTTTAAAACCAACTGTTTCGTGGCGAATTACTCCATTACTTTT
>CANSDD010000055.1 GCA_947645535.1 uncultured Mycoplasmatota bacterium | reverse complement strand
ACATTTAATATATCAGTTTCCTTCTTCTTTGTCAATTGTTTTTTTACATCTTTTACAATTTCATTATATGAAGCAGATTATAAAAAATGACTGTTTTTATTATCATTTTGTATTTTTTTATATTTATCATAATATTTTTTGTTTTTTTCTGAATGAAACATAATCGCTTTTTCTTTATAATATGTAATTAATTCCTCTAATGATTTGGTTATTACAAAATCTAATTCTTCTGAATAAGACATAATTTTTTTATGATATTTATATTCTAGCTTATCTAATATTTTATATTCTCCTGTTGGAAATATTCTAAGATCTAAATCATAATCAATATATTTTATTGTTTTATCTTCTATAACATATGGGGTAGCAATATTACAATAGTAATATATTCCATCTTTTTTTAATTGAGCAATTATATTGAACCAAGAATTTTTAAAAAAATACATAATCGCTGGCTCTTTTGTTTTCCACACACTTCCTTCAGCTTCGGTCACTTGTGTTTTTTCATTTCCAAAGACTAAAAAATCTTTTTGAATATCAAGAAGTACAGCTTCGCTCCAAGCACGATGAACTTTTCCGTTATGCTTATAACATTGAATTTGATAATTATCCCCTATGTGAAATCGATTCATTCTATCACATCCCTACATATCTATTATAACTTTATTTAGAGTAAAGGTCAAAGCAATTTTTATAAGGTACTTTTTTTTGTTTCCAAAGATAGAATTCATTCACCACAAAAAATGGTAGATTTTTTCTGCCATTTTTTATTTCAATCCTTTTAAATAATCAAGCGCTGTTTTCAATTGATTGTCATTTTCCTCTATTGGATTACTATAATAATCTCTTGATAAAGTCACCTCGATTGTAGGTTCTATTCCCTTTTGATGTACCCATACTCCTTTTGGAGTTAGCCATTTTTTAGTAGTAAATTTATATTCATCCCCATTTGATAACTCATGCAATTCTTGTACTGTTCCTTTTCCAAATGTTTTATTTCCAACTAATACTGCACCATATTCATCCATAAGGGCACCTATCATTACTTCTGATGCCGAGGCACTTGTACTATTAGCAATAATTACAATTGGATATTCTTTTGTCACTCCTCCATTAGAATAAGTCTTTACAATTTTATTTTTATTATCTTGTGTCTGATAAATTATATGAGAAGAATCTAAAAACAATCCTATCATATCTCTAACAGCAGTTAAATGACCACCACTATTGTCTCTTAAATCAATAATCAAAGAATCTATTCCCATACTTTCTAAATTATTAAGTTCTGCACTAAACTGACTATATGTATTAGCTGCAAATATAGACACATTAAGATACCCTATCATTTTTCCATTATCTTCATATGTTTTTGAAGTTACGGATTGTAATGTAATACGTTCTTTTTGAATTTCTACATTTTTTTGTTCCCCATTTCTTTCTAATACGATGGAAAACGTTGTTGCTCCACTTCCCTTTACTATATTATTTATAAATTCTGTTGTAGTCATTCCAACTACTGAAATATCATTTACTATTAACAATTTATCTCCAATTACAATATCTGCCTTGGCTGCTGGCGAGTTTGGAATAATACTATAAATAAGGATATTTTTATTTTCATCGTTAATAATCTCTATTCCTAATCCTTCATATTTTCCTTCTAATTCTATATCGAAATTATTTGATGTACTTTCATCTATCGTTCCCGTATATCTATCATCTAATGAATTCACGATACTTTTAAATGCTTCATTTAATAATTCTTTTGTATCAATTTCGCCATAATAATTTTCAATTAAATAATTATATTCTTCTATAAAGCTTTGTAAATTTGCATCAATATGTAATAAATTACCGTTGGCACTATTTTTCTTAGAGAATTTACTACCAATTGCACTTCCAACAATTAAACTAATAACGCAAGTCAAAAGAACTAAAACAATTACTTCTATAGTATGAAATTCTCGCTTTTTATTTCTTTCTTTTACTATTTCCATTTGATCTGCTTCTAAGAAAATATCGGTCATCGTTTTCCTATTAAACTGATTTTCTTCTATCTCATTGTCTTTTAATGTAGATAATGTATTTTTTTCTTCATTTATTTTTTTATTTTCTACTTCTTTTTTTATTTTTTTCTGTTCTTTATCATTACTGTCTACTTTTTTTATCTCTTTTTTTAAAGTATTCGTTTTTTTATTTTTTTCTGTTGATGTCGAAACTACTTCTTTTTTCATTTTTTTTTCTTTTGAAACTTTTTTTTCATTTTTTTCCATATACATGCCTCCTATTTTATACACTAACATTAGTGTACCATATTTACATAAAAAAAGTACAATAATCATATTTTTTTCATAACCATTTCACATTGTTTGACAAAAAAAGCTGCCTATTTGCAACTTTTAAAAACTTATTTTGTCATATTTTTTAATGCCATTTGAACATTATCGATTCCTTCATACGACTCTGTTACTAAATGATTTGAAATTTTTATTAAAGTAATATCAGAAACTCTAAATTCTGTTGCGTTACTTACATTTAAATTAGAAGTTTCAGCTATATATTTTTTATTAAATACATCATTCATATAAGAATTATATATTTTCAAACTATCTTTTTTTGATTGATAAGTTTTTACATAACTAGATAGCAAGGTCTCATATGGGCCATTTTCTTTATCTTTAATCAAAACATAATATTCAGTTGGCACTTGGTTAAATATTGTTCCAATAATAATATTATCATATTGTATAACAGCTGGTGTTGTATCACTTGTATAATTATTTGTTTGTTTTTTTCTATTTTTTGTAATCAACACAGTAATTAGATAAAAAACAACAACAATTATAACCAACACTACAATTATTTTAATCAATTTAGACATTTCATCAGAAGAAGCAGCTGAACCATTAGTATTTTTCTTTTCTATTATCGTATTTTTACCATTTATCTTTTTGTTTGCTACTTTTGACTCTTCTTTTTTCTTACTGTCTATTTTTATATCTGTATTTTTTTCTATATCTATTTTATTTTCTTTTATTTCTTTTCTTACATTTTGCTTTTTATTTTTTATTTCTTTTTGATTATTTGTTTTTGTACTATTTACTTCTATCTTTTTTGTTTGAGTCTTTTTATTTTGTGTATTTGTACTATTCCTATTTTTCTTTTCTGCTTTTTTATTTGCCATTTTCATCACCTGTGATTTATTATAGCATAAAACATGAAAAATAGAAACAAAATGTTCTATTTTCCAATCGGTATGCTACTTACTGAATTTACTACATTAAGTAATTCTTCTTGATTTAAATTATCAGAGACAACATAGTATTCTATTCCATCACTCATCCAAGTAACACTAGAATCAGTCATTGCTCCAATACTATCTCCAACAAAGAGAGGATCACCATATATAGGAACAGTTGTTAAACTTGTTGATTTAGGTGAAGTTTCTTGTACTATTAAAAACGATTTTTCTCCACTAAAAGTTAAGATTACTCTTTCTCCATTATCTGTTTCCACTGTATCTTGACTTGTCAATCTTGTGTTTTCTGGAATATACATAGGATAAATAATATCCTCTATTTTCCCTACTGTTTTTGTTTCTTCTTCTATAGATGCAGTTTCCATATTCTCTGCTAATTCAAAATATTTATCATCAAAATTTGCTTTCATATCAATATTAGTAAATACCATTTTTATTTGTGTTCCACCAGATTCATTAATTACATTCACTTCTTCTATATTTAAATCTTTATCTAGTTTTATAATTTGTTTTACTAATTCTTTATTGCTAGAATAAGTAACTTTTGTCGTAAATTCATATCCATTATCTGTTTCTTGATATACTCTTTCACTATCATTTTTTATATCCTGTAACAACGTTTGTAATAAATAACTTTGAGAATTATTATATGGCCATTCACTTTGAAATTTAAAACTTTTGTTTAACGATGGCGTCAATACATAGACTCCTTCACTATTTTTTAAAATTATTTGTTCATGGTTATTTGTTTTATTTTTTAAACTAACTCTAAATTGTTCATTTTTAGTACTAGAAACATCCACACTATAGCGATAAGTTTCCTCATTATTAACAATTTCTAAATCCCCCGTTAGATGATAGCCTTTTGTGCCTTCAATTTTTTTTGTTAACTCTTTTACAACATCTTTTTCATCTTTTTTAAAGCAACCTGTTAGAAAAAAACAACCTGCAATAATCATACAAAAAAGTAGCTTTTTTTTCATTTTTTCTTTCACCTCATCATTACAATTTCATTGTATGGAAATAAAAGTCAAAATATGAATGAATAATTTATTTTTTTTTGAGAAAACTAAAAATAAAAAAGAAAGGAGAACGTATATGGAAACAATTCAAAAAATAGCGTTAGTGATTACAATCATCGGTGCTCTTAACTGGGGACTTATTGCACTATTTGATCTTGATTTAGTTGCTACACTTTTTGGTGAAATGACAATGCTTTCTAGAATCGTTTATGGTTTGGTTGGTATTTGTGGTTTAGTAAACATTGGTATTCTATTTTCTCATATAGATCAATAATAAATGAAAAAGAATAAAACATTTCTGTGTTTTACTCTTTTTTATTTTATGATGCTTTTTCTATATTTATTCTTACTTTTCTAGTTTTTGCAGTATATTGGACTCGAGTATCTGATCCTTCTACATTTACTTCTACTTCGTATGTACCTTCAGTATAACCACTTAAATCTAAATAGGCTGTAATATCTTCAGGAGTAATAGAATCCAAGACAGATTTTACACCTTTAATATTAACACTTACTTTAATATCACTTTCACTTAATCCTTGTACTGTATATCCCTCAGCTAAATTTCTATATTCAATTTTAACATCATTAACATCTTTATCCGACGAATCATCAAGCCTAATATTAACAGTAATATTATTTACACTCATCGATGTAATGCCTACTGGTTTAGTAATTCCAAGTTTATATTGCTTATTTTCTTTTAATTCTGATACATCTACTTCTACAGTAATATATTTCAATTCAGAAACAACACTTTCATCACCATAAACAACAACTGTATTTTCACTACTTTCAATTGTACTAATAGACTTTCCAAATGCAACTGTTCCTTTTGGAACAATACGAATAGGAACTTCTTTCATTGGTGAAGCAATTGTAAGATCCACATCTATTTTTGATGGTACTATTTCTACATCTATAATATTCCCGTTTTCATCATATGCTTTTAAAGGCACATCTTTTAAAGTTGTTTTTCCAGCTTCTTGTTTCAAAATATTTTTTACATCAGCAAGCGCTTTTACTGTTGCGACTTTATTAAGTTGATGCTCAGCGCCTTTTACGATAACTTTATCATTCGTTACACTCATATCTGTTACAACTAATTTTGAGTCTAAACTATCTTTATTTAATAAATCAATTGATAAGGTTTTTGTACGAGATATTTTAGGATAAATATAAATAGTAACTGTAGATGGATTTACATTATATTCAAGCGATGTTGAAGTTACTTGGTTATATTTAATATTTACTTTATGTGTTCCTGGTTTTAATCCAGTTAAATCTACTGTTACATCATATGATGGTGATTGCTTTGCAATAAATAAATCTGTTTTTGATCCAATCAAAGTAATATCAACAGTTTCAGGAAGACCTTCAATGACATAAGCTTCTTCATTATATTTGGCTGTTACTGGTTGTTGTTTTAATACTTCAGCAGAGCTTTCAGAAAATATCAATATTTTTTGATCTACTATAATAAAAATCATAATTGCTAAGAAAAGAGAAATAAATAATAATGTAGTTGGTCTAGATAACCAATTTTCAAACCGTTTTTCTGAACGATCAAAGTTACCTGTAAATTTTAAAATTAATTTTGTTATTGGGACAATGATTTTTTTATCAATAAGGTGCCAAATTTTGCCAAAAAAACTATTCAGCGCTTTCATCAATTTTTTCATTAGGCATTTCCTCCTCATCATCTGCGATTACAGTTATTTTCTTTGGACGTAATTCCTCAAGCAACATTAGTTTTACTTCATCTAACGTTAAATTATAATGTAGCTCTCCCCCTATTGCAATCGAAAGTCTTCCTGTTTCTTCTGAGGCAATTAAAGAGATACAATCTGTTTCTTCAGAAATTCCAAGTGCTGCACGATGCCTCGTTCCTAATCTTTTACTTATTTTTAAGTTGTCGCTAGTAGGGAATACAGCTCCCGCACTTGTAATTTTATCACCTTGAATAATTACGCCTCCATCATGTAATGGATTATTAGGGAAAAAGATAGATACTAATAAATCACTTGAAATATCAGCATATAATTTTTTTGATTTTTCAATATAATCATTTAAACTATTATCTCTTTCAATTGTAATTAAAGCTCCAATTCTTGACTTTTTACAATAATCCATTGCTTGAACAATCTCATAAACTACTTTTTCTCTCTCATCTACAGTAAGCATTTTGTGCCTTCCAAGCAATTTACTTCTTCCCAATTGTTCTAACACATTTCGTATTTCTGGTTGAAAAATAATAATTAGTGCAAGTGGGCCCCACATAATTACATAATCGAGTAAATAATTTATCGTAACTAAGTTTAATAAAACACTAATAATTCTAAGTAATAATAAAATTAAAATTCCTTTAAACAGAAGTACCATTTTTACATTTTTACGTAAATTTTTCAAAATATAATATAATAACCACCAAACTAATAATACATCTAATAATTTTCTTAATAACGTTACAATTCCATCAAATGTCATAACGATCCTCCAATCAACAACTTTAGTGTCTTACCTATTATATCATATTTGTATACAATTTAAAAATAGGAAATTTAATGAATATGAAAAAAATAGTATCAATGTACTATTTTTCTTTGATTTTATTATATTTAAAATTTCCAAATATCGTCGTCATCATCAATACCAGATGTACTACTTACATCTTTTTTGATAGAATCAAGCTCTGGCAAATCAAAATCAAGATTACTTTTTCTTGACGATGAAGTATTGCCAAATGGAACATTTAAGTCTTCTTCCATATATTTTTTTGAAGGCCTTTCATTACTTGACATACGAAAATCATTTGATGACTCTCTTTCATATCTCGATACAGGTCTATCACCAAACGGAACATTTAAATCCTCTTCCATATATTTTTTTGAAGGTTTCTCATTACTTGACATGCGTAAATCATTTGATGATTCTCTGTCATATCTAGAAACAGGTCTATCGCCAAACGGAGCATTAAGATCCTCTTCTACTCTCTTTCTTGGAGTAATAGGTTCTGGAGTTCTTGCTGAAATTGTTCTTTTCATCTCTACTTCTCTTTCAACATTTTCTCTTCTAACTGGTGCCTCTTCTCTTGGTAATGATCTTTCTCTTTTTTCGGGTAATTCTCGTTCTACCCTATCATAATTAGCTTTTTCATTAACTAGAGACGGTTCCTCTCTACGTTCTATTTTTTCTTCTTTTTTAGGTTCTGGTCTTTTTGCTTCCTCTTCTAATTCTTCAATTGTTTTTTTCTGAACTTTTGAATTTTCTGGGCCTTTTCTCTTTGAAAATTCCTTTTTTCCAAAATTTGTTTTGTCAGCAATATAACCAATAATTGTCATTAGAATAATAGCAACGCCTATGATAAACCATATATAATTTTCCGCTAATATTTCCATGCAAAATTTCCTCCTTTATATTCTCTTTATCAATAATAACATTAAATAACTTTTTTTTCAAGCATTTTTACTTTTCACATGTCAAGTAATCTTTTCCTTTAAATGGATCAGAAAACAATAAATTTGGATAATCTAATTGTCTCAAAACTTCAAATACCATAATTGCTACACAATTAGAAAGATTTAATGCTCTGATATTACTATTGATAGGGATTCTCATACAATGCTCTAAATGCTCTCTTAAAATTTCTTTTGGAATACCTGTACTTTCCTTTCCAAAAATTAAATAAATAGGTTCTTTTATTTCTTTATAATCAAAAGAAGTATGTGCCTTTGTTCCATAACGTGTTAAAAAATAATAAGTACCTTTATTTTTAATTTTAAAATCTTCAAAATTTTCATAAACAGTATAATTGCAATATTCAATATAATTTACACCTGAACGTTTTATATTTTTTTCATCTAATGAAAAGCCAAGTGGCTTAATCAAATGTAATTTTACATTTGTTCCAGCGCAAGTTCTCATAATATTTCCAGTATTTTGTGGAATTTCAGGTTCAAATAATACAACATTAAGCATTCTTAGTCACTCCATTTTTTTCTAAAAAAGATTTTACATCATTTATATCTAATTCTCTTTCATTTCCGTATAGCATATCTACTATCTTTCCTTCTTCCACAATTAGGAAATTTGGATAAGAAATTGTTTCATCTTTTAATGTATCTACAAAATATTTATTCTGAAATTCATTAAAAAAAACAGCTTCCAAATTTGTACAATCAAAATAAACAAATTCTGATTTGATATCTTCTTTTAAAATATATTCTTTTAATTTGGTCTCAAATTTCCCATTGATTTTTCCATCATTATAGGAAATATAAATGACTCCCTCTGGATTTTCTAATATATAATTTTCTATTTCAGTTTCCTTTATTTCTGCTAAAAAACTACTCATAATTGAAGTTTCAACATAAAATTCTTTTGAAGTCTTATACCAATTAACTAAATACGTTACGACAAAAAATGTTACAAGGCATAATATCACTAAAAAAATATAATTTTTCTTTGGTATTTCTCTCATAAATTCACCTCGCTTACTTTCTATCAATATAACAATTACTTACATCTTTATTTTAACACACATTCTTTTTTTGTTCAATCTAATTACTATATTAAAAAAGAGAATTTTAATAAAGTAACTTCTTTTTATTCTATGCTTTTACTTCATCAATAATTCTCTACATTATTTTCTATATCATCAATTGTAACTACTGGAAGAACAATATTTTCTTCTGCACAAAGGTGAGCAAAATCCTCTCTAAATTTATTTAATTCTTTAATAATACTATCTGGATAAATTCGTTTACTCGTTTTTATTGCTTCATATACATCTAATACATCTACCACTTCTTTATTTTGAAATAAAGCTTGTGAAAAGGCCTGTGTCAAAACAGAAAAAGCAATATCTGGATATTGAGCCGCTAATCCATAAATTCGTTTGAATTCTGAAGTAGCTCTAACTATCGACCCTACTAGCAGGCTACTAACATACTCATTATATTTAAATTTTATTCCTGTTTTCTGCTCAATTTTAGGCAATGATCCCATTAAAATTTTAATTGTTGTCTCTTCATTTGGTTCACTTACTTCTATTTTATCAAAACGTCTTAAAAATGCTCTATCTCTTACAATATAAGTATCATATTCAATTGTTGTTGTAGCACCTATTGCTTTTACATCGCCACGATCTAAAGCTGGTTTTAATATGTTTGCAAGGTCCATAGGACCATCTCCTCTACCCCCAATTAAAGTATGCACTTCATCAATAAATAAAATTGTTTTCTCCACATTTCTAAGCTCTTGGACCAATAAACTAATAACCATTTCTTCTTTTCCGTTTACTGTCATTTTTCCTACTAAGGAAGTAGAGTTAATTTTGATAATACGATACCCTTGTAAAGCATTAGGTACTTCTCCTCTTTGAATCAAATAAGCTAAACCTTCTACGATAGCAGTTTTACCTATACCAGGCTTACCTACTAATAAACCTGATTTTTCTGGTGTTAATAAAACAATAATTAGTTTTTTTATTTCATCTTCACGTGCTATAGCAGGATTTGTAATATAAGTCTTAGCTGTTAAATCTTCTCCATATGATTTGATAATGCTAAAATTTTCAGATACAGTATGTTCTTCTACATGCAAAATTTCAATTTTTTCATCTTTCATTTTTTTCCCCTTTAATTTATATATCCTTTATTTTTAAACTTTTCTACTACTTTATCCATAGGTCTATTTCCATCTACTCTATCATATGATGATTCTTCTACTCCATTTTCTATAAATGCTGTCGTGGGTGTTCCACTATAATTAACATATAATTTTAATTTATTATTTTCCTCTGTTGTTAATTTTGAAATATCAATATAATAAACTTTTACTTGATATTTTTTGATTACTTCATCTAGTGTAACTTTATATAAACTACAATGATCACAAGTTGTTGATCCTATAAAAAGCACAAAATCTTGTTTTTCTTTAAACATATTCATTATTTTATTATAATCTACTTCTTCATATGTTTTTAATTTACTTGTACAACCTGTCAATAAAATCACTCCTAAAACAATTGCTATAATCAATTTTTTCATCCATGTCACTTCTCTCTATACTTTTTATTATAACTTAAATAATACGAAAAAAAAAGAGTTTTCACATAAAATTCTCTTTTTTAAATACTAATAATTGTTCTGGTAATAAATAAATATTTTCATTTTCCATTTCTATTTTTTCGCTATTTGTTCCAAATTTCTTAGTTACAGTTTTAAGTGTATCTCCTTCTTTTGTAATATAAATAGATACTCCTCTTCTAGGAATTAAAATTTCCTCATTTGGATAAATATAATCATTTACATCTATTCCATTTAAAAGTGCTAAATCATTCGCATTTGTATTATATTTTCTTCCTATTTCATACAAATTGTCTCCTGATTTTACTCGATATGTTTGAAACATATTTGCTTGATTATTTGGGATAACAATATTTTCTCCTGCTCTTAAGTTTGAATCATCTGTTAATCCATTTAATTCACAAAGTACTTGCATTTCCATATCTAATTTATCAGCAATACTTTTTAATTCTTCTCCAGGTAATACTTGATATACTTTATACATAATTACACCTCTCTAATAATAAAATATGTATTTAGTTGTAAAAGGTAACAAAAAAAGAACGATTAGTAATCATGGTTTAATCGTTCTAATGATTTGATAAG
>CANSDD010000054.1 GCA_947645535.1 uncultured Mycoplasmatota bacterium | reverse complement strand
GTTTTTGCGTGATTTAAGAGACTTTTTATTAGAATAGTATAAAGTATCAACCTATAGTGATTTCAAAAACTGTCTGTAGGTGAGAAAAGACCATTGAACATATTTGTCAGCAGTCTGTAAAATGATTAAGTAATATCATTCTTTTACTTATTCCAAAGCAATATCTTCTAATTCATCAATTGATAAATCATTATTTTCAATTGCTTTAAAAGCAGTATAAATGGCTAAAAGAGATACGATAAGTGTTAATATATTAGAGAAGATATCAATATAATCATAGATTAAATCTTCTCCTTTTTTTCTATCTATATTTAACTGTATTCCATTCGCACTTAAAAAAATAAATACAATAGCTAAAACAAATAATCTATTTAAAGCAACATAATTTAAAGTATCTTTTTTAGAAAATAATGGCTTTTTATTTTGTTTTAATAATTTTTGATTATAAAGAAGAATAAAAGTAATTGCAAAACTGATAATAGATAAGATCGACCCTAAAAGTTGAATATCTACAACTTTAGTTTCATTATTCTTTTGATTCATTTCTAAGTCTTTCTATTTCTTTTAGCTCACTTACTGTTACAATTTGATATCCTTGTTTTTCTAACTCAGGGAGTATTATTTTTAAAGACTCATAAGTTGTTTCATAAATGTCATGCATAAGTACTACTTTTCCATCTTTTATATCTGTTAAAGTTTTATCAGCAATCTTTTTGGCATTTCTAAGCTTCCAATCATAAGTATCTACATTCCAAAGAATAATATCCATCTCAATCTTTTTTTGTAAATTTTTAGTAATAGAGCCATAAGTTGGTCTTAATAATTTTATATCATAATTTAAAGTATCTTTTACAACTTGATTAGTCATATCAATTTGGTTATACAAATCTTCTTTACTTAGTTTTGTTAAATCTTTATGATTATAAGAATGATTTCCAAGTTCATTTCCATTACTTAAAACATATTTTAAAGTTTCTTCATAATTTTTAACCTTATTTCCTAATATGAAAAATGTAGCACTTGCATTATATTTATTTAATAATTCTACAATTTGTTTTGTATATTTACTAGGACCATCATCAAATGTAAGAGCAATTGTAGGCTTTGTAATAGATAAATTTTTATAAACAGGTTTATAATCAAAAGTATGATTTATTTCTTCTTTTTCTATTTCAATTTTTAAATTAGAATGAGGAATTTTTAATTTTATAATATTACAATTCCCGCTTGTTATTTCATAGGGATTAAAATATAAAGTAACAAAATCATTTGTAAATGTAAACTTTATATTTTGTAAATTTTCTTTTGTTATTGTATTGTTAAGTTCAGTTAAAAGAATACAATCTTTATAATTTGTTAATAATTCTTCTTTTATTTTACCTATATTTAATGAACTAATATCTTCTACTGTTAAAAATTTCTTTTCTACAGAATCATAAACGAATGTTTTTATCTCATTTATTGGATGTGCAAGTGTAGGAGAATCAATAAAAACAGCAAATAAAATATTATAGTATCTATTTCCAATTACTGTATATTCATAATCAATATTTAATTCAGGAATTCCTTTTAAAGAAAAATGGTTAGCAAATTCATGTGTGAATTTCTTTTTTATATTTAGAATATATTCTTTTGTTTTTTCATCTAACTCTTTTATGTTTGTAACAGGATAGTGGATTCCTATTCTTGGACTATTTTCAATAATTCCCTCAATATAAGGTTCTTTCATTTTTGAATGACAGCCAACAAATAAACAAGTAATAAGAAATAGAAATAGAAACTTTTTCTTCATTCTAATTCACCTAATAAAATTATATTCAAGTATATAAAAAACATACGAATTTGTATTAAAGATGAGTATATAAAAATAGATATGTTACAAACATATGTTTTTGATAAAAAAATAATATAAATGCTAAAAAAGTATTTCAAAAATAATAGTAAAAATGAAAAAAATAAAAAAAACAAATTTTTAAAAACCGAAAAAATGAAAAAAACTTTTGAAATCAGATAAGAAAATAAAAATGTGAAAAAGCATTGAAAATAAAAGGGAAAATAGATAAAAATAAAAAAATTCACAAAAGGTAAAATAATTAAAAAATCAAAAATGTAAAAAAATGAAAAATTTAAAAAATACTTTTTTTAGATTTTGTTGAAAAATAAAGGATTACTAAAAATGCTTAAAAATTTTTTAAAAAAATCGGAACAATTGTTTGACTTTTGTCATCTTTTAGACTATACTGAGAATGTACGAAATAGAGGAAGGAATTTTGATTTTTATGGTAGGAGTAGAAGAGCAATTGTTAAATTTGAAAGTTGTCAAACGAGATGGAAAGAAAGCAGAATTTAATGGTACTAAAATAGCTATGGCAGTAAAGAAAGCTTTTGACCATTTTATCAATTTAGATGATGAAGAGGAGAAGGCAGTAGTATACACAGAAAAAGATATAAACAAAGTTTATACAGCTGTGATTAAAAGAATAGAAAAAGAATATAAAGATGCAGAAAAAATAAAAATAGAAGATATTCAAGATATGATTGAAGATGAATTAAAGAAAAAAGGATATGAAGAAGTTTATAATCATTTTTCAGAATATCGTGAAAGAAGAGCTCAATCTAGGCAATTGTTTAGTGAAGAGAAGAAAATGCATAAATTTTTAAAAACAATAGAAGGTTTAGGATTAAAATCAGCTCATGAAGAAGATACAAAAAGAGAAAACGCAAATATTGATGGGAATTCAGCAATGGGGACAATGCTTCAATATGGAAGTACAGTTTCAAAAGAATTTGCGAAAGCATATTTAATGAAAAGAAAATATTCAGAAGCACATGACAATGGTGATATTCATATTCACGATATGGACTTCATGCCAATGGGAACTACAACTTGTATGCAAATAGATTTAGAAAAATTATTTAAAAATGGATTTTCAACAGGACATGGTCACTTAAGAGAACCAAATGATATTATTTCTTATTCCGCACTTGCAGCAATTGCTATTCAATCAAATCAAAATGATCAGCATGGTGGACAATCTATACCAGCATTTGATTACTATTTAGCACCTGGAGTATTAAAAACATTTAAAAAACAATTTAAACAATCCATTTATGATTTTCTAGATTACTCAGGTTTCTTAAACTTTGTGAATATGAATATAATTACAAAAGAAATTGATAAGTTAGAAACAATTGATTTTGATTTAGAAAGATTGGAACCTTGTACAAAAAATTCAGAAGAAGTAGCTCATATTTTTGAAATGGCAAAAGAAAAAGCAATACAAAGAACTGATAGAATAACTTATCAAGCAATGGAAGCTTTTGTTCATAATTTAAATACAATGCATAGTAGAGCAGGAGCACAAGTACCATTTTCTTCTATTAACTTTGGTACAGATACATCACCAGAAGGTAGAATGGTAATAAAAAATTATTTACTTGCTGTAGAAGCAGGACTTGGACATAGTGAAACACCAATATTTCCAATTTCAATTTTTAAAGTAAAAGAAGGAGTAAATTATAATCCAGAAGATCCTAACTATGATTTGTTGAAACTTTCATGTAGAGTATCAGCAAAACGTTTATTTCCAAATTTTTCATTCTTAGATTCTCCATTTAATTTACAATATTATAAAGAGAATGATTATAAAACAGAAGTAGGATATATGGGATGTCGTACTAGAGTAATTGGAAATGTTGTAGATCCAGATAGATCAATTACTCCAGGAAGAGGTAATTTATCATTTACTTCTATCAATTTACCAAGATTAGGGATTAAACATGGAAAAGTAAGTCATGAAGAAACAGATTTCGATGGATTCTTTGCTGAATTAGAAGAATTGATGGATATGGTAAAAGATCAATTGTTAGAACGCTTTGAAATTCAGTGTAATAAAAGAATTTATAATTTTCCATTCTTATTAGAACAAGGAGTATGGTTGGATTCAGAAAAATTGAAACCTACAGATAAACTAAAAAAAGCATTAAAACATGGAACACTTAGTATTGGATTTATAGGATTAGCGGAATGTTTAAAAGCTTTAATAGGTAAACATCATGGAGAAAGTGAAGAGGCACAAGAATTAGGCCTTAAAATAATAGGATTTATGCGTAAGAAGTGTGATGAATATTCAGAAAAATATAATTTGAATTTTACATGTCTTGCAACACCAGCAGAGGGATTATCTGGAAGATTTATCAATATAGATAAAGCAATTTATGGAAAAATAAAAGGTGTAACAGATAAAGCTTATTATACAAATTCTTTCCATGTACCAGTATATTATAATATTTCAATTAGTAAAAAAATAAATTTAGAAGCACCTTATCATGCACTTACTAATGCTGGGCATATTAGTTATATTGAACTGGATGGAGACCCATCAGAAAATATTGAAGCATTTGAGAAAATTGTTCGTGTCATGAAAGAAGCAGGTATTGGATATGGAGCAATCAATCACCCTGTTGATAGAGATCCTGTATGTGGATATGTTGGTGTGATTAAAGACGTATGTCCAAGATGTGGAAGAAGAGCAGGGGAAGCAGTTAGTGTAGAAAAATTAAAAGAGTTAAATTGTTATTGTAAATAGAAAAGGAAAGAGGAAGAAAATATGGAAAAACAAATTGAAAAAGTAGAAAAAAGTGAAAAAATGGTAGGAGAAGGACAAGGTTTTGAACGAATTAGAAGAATTACTGGATATTTAGTAGGAACTTTAGATAGATTTAATAATGGTAAAAGAGCTGAAGAACATGACCGTGTAAAACATACTTATGATTGTAGTTGTTCAGAATAATGAAAATTCGTTTAGCAGGACCAATCGAGTCAGATAGTATTGTTGATGGGGAAGGGATTCGTACAGTTATTTGGACACAAGGATGTGTTCATAACTGTTATGGATGCCAAAATCCAGAAACTCATTCATTTGATGATGGAGTATTAACGGATACAGATGAGGTAATAAAAATCTTAGATGAACTAGTAGGTCAAGATGGTATTACATTATCTGGTGGAGATCCAATTTGTCAAGCAGAAGCTTGTTTAGAAATAGCAAAACATGCTAAAAAAATTGGATTAAATGTGTGGTGTTATACGGGATATACTTTTGAACAGTTATTGGCAATGGCAAAAAGTAAATCAAGCATATTAGAATTACTTCAAAATATAGATATGCTAGTAGATGGAAAATTTGTATTAGCCGAAAAAAGTTTAGAAGTAAAATTTAGAGGGTCAAAGAATCAACGAATTATAGATGTAAAGAAAAGTTTAGAAGAAAATAAAGCAATTATAAATTCTAAATATGATCAAAAGGAAGAACCAATTACTAAATATGTTCATCCTGAGTATGTGTTTGTATAAAATGGATTTTTTCCATTTTTTTGTATTTAATTTGACAAATCTAAAAAAAGTGATAAAATAATGGTCACATTCAATAAAAAGGGGGAGATTTTAAGTGTTAGAATTTATGAAAGTAAAAACAGAAGTAGAAGAAGAAATCGCAACAGATGCTAGATTCGTTTATAATTATCCAAGTGATTTTATTCTTTTAGCGCTCTTCGTTGATGAAGAAGGAAAAAAAATAGTGTCAGAGGAACAAGTAGAGGCATTAAAAATATTTATGATAGAAGAATTAAAGCAACAATATAAGGAAATGAAAAGTAATAATATTTATTATGTATCACATAGTGAAGATAATTCTCAAAATAATGCTTTATTTGCTTGTCACTGTCATAGAAAAAATGTAGGTTATAGTTTAGCAGATGGAGTATCAACTCTTGCTCTAGCACAAAGAATTGTAAAAATTTTTGATAAAAGGCAGTTAGAAGTGGTGCTTCCACCCGAAGTAGTTAAATTATTATTATCATTATTGCCAGAAGAAGAGAAAAAAAATAATAAAATATATCATAAAAAATAGAAAAATTATAAAAGGGGGATTTTATATGGAAATGATAAAGAGAACGGTATTACAAGAAAAAGATAGAAATATATTTATAGATGAACAGTATAATTCATTAGGAGATTATGCTTTATTAGCGCTCCTTATTGAGCCAGAAGGAAAGAAATGTATTCCAATAGAACAAGTAGAAGCATTGATGGAATTTATGTACGCAGAATTAGAACAAATAGAAAAAGGAAATACACGTTATAAGACTAAGAGTTATTATTATATCGAAAATGAAGACATGCTAGAATTTGGAGGAGATAACAAATATTTGCCTGCAACTTTTATGCTCAAAAAAGGAATCTCTAATTTAGAATTATCAAAGAGAATTGTTAGAAAATTTGATAAAAGACAATTAAGTGTTGTTCTTAAACCAGAATTAGTAGAATTATTACTATCTTTATTAAGTAATGAATTAGAAAAAAATAAAATTTATCAAAAAGCTATATAAAAACGATTGCATTTATTTGCAATCGTTTTCTTATAAATAAAATTCATCAATTTCAGTATGAAAGCTGTCAATATTTTTATGAATTGTCCATATTTTTTTTAATTCGGCCATAAATTCTTTCTCATCAATATCGGTTTTAATTATATCAGATAAAGATAAAATCCCTACAACTTTTTCATGATCACTTATTATTATTCTTTTTATTTTTTCTTTTCCCATAGCCTTTAAAGCATTCTCTATTGTATCATTTACATCAATAGAGATAACATTATTTGTCATATACCGTTCTATTTTTGCTTCATTATCAAGTTCACCACTAAAAGTATTACAAATAATGTCTCTATCAGTAACTACTCCTATAATATGTTTGTTTTGTGCAATAGGAATAAATCCGATATCATATTTTTTCATGAGTTCAGCAATTTCACTAACTTTTTGATTCAATTCGCCAATAATTAAATCTTTAGACATAATATCTTCTATTTTCATTTTCTTCACCCATTTTTATTATGAAACTATTTCTAGTGATATATTCAAAATCATATGATAAAATAGGTGAAATATATGAGAAAAAAAATACACATCAGAAAAAAATATATATTATTTAAAAAAATTTCAAAAAAGAGTAATAAATGGATAATAATAATTATTAGTTTATTTTTATGCACATGTTTAACTTTACATATCATTAGTAAAAAAATTTCACCTGGTTTAATGGAATATGCAGAATTACAAGCTAGAAAGTTTGTTACGATTTTAATCAATAGTGCAGTAACTGAGTCAATAGGAGAAGATTTGAATGCAGATTCTTTATTTTTAATAACAAAAGACAGTAATGGTGAAATAAGAAGTATTGATTTAGATCCAGTAAAAGTAAATAGATTACTTAGTAATACTACAAATAGTATACAAGTAAATTTACAATATATTGAAAGAGGAGAAATCGATAAGTTGACTCTTATGGATGATATACTATCTGGATATGATTCATCAGATTTAAAAAGAGGTATAATTGGTAGTATTCCAACAGGAGTTATATTTGATAATGCTTTGCTTGCTAATTTAGGTCCTAAGTTTCCAATTCGTTTAAAGTTTATGGGAGATATTATTACTAATATTAAAACTAAAGTAACAAATTATGGAATCAATAATGCAGTTGTAGAAGTTAGTATAGAAGTAGATATGCAAACACAAGCAATATTGCCTTTTTCATCAAAAGTAATAAGAGTAGTATCAGAAATTCCTATTGCTATAAAATTAATGCAAGGTGATATTCCACCATATTATTTTGGTAGTAGTAATATGATTTCAGATAGTTAAAAGCTATTTTACTATACAAAATATTATTTCCTAACAAGAATAATGAATTAGTAATAAAAATTATCCTTATAAAATCCAATAAAAATGTCATACTAAGCATAGGTGGAGCTTATGAAAAAAATAATCATTAGTGGTATCTTATTAGTTGCTATTATTGGAGTAGTTTTAAATTTTAAAAGGAATGAAAATAATAAAGTATTAGAAGAATTACATACATATTATTTAGCTTCTGATAAGGAGACAATAACTATATATAATAAAGATTTTAAAGAAATAGATGAATTATATCGTGGAACAGAAGTAAAAGGATATAAAACTAAAATAATAAATAAAGAAAATAACAAAGAATATATAAAAATTAAATTAAACGAAAAAGAATATTTAGTTAGTACAGATAATATTGTAGAAAATTATCAAGAGAGTATTAAAGAAACTGAAAAATATGTTAGAACAACAACAACAGTTTATGAAGAAAATAGTTCTAAAATATTAGGATTAGTAAAAAAAGGAGAGAAAGTAGAAATAGTAGGATTTGATAAATTAGAATCTGGATTTGCACATCGATATAAAATAGTGTATAATGAAACAGCAGGATTTGTATATAGTAAATATCTTGTTGATACAAAAGAAGAAGCAGATAAACATTATGATGAAGAAGGAATTTATCAAATTCATGCAACAAGAGGAAACAGCCAAGGTGGAGGGGAAGCAGGAAGTTTAGACTTTTATCCATATGAAAAAGCAAATTTTAAAGAAAATATTATGCCAGAAGAAGTGAGAAGTCTTTATTTAAATGCTGGAGTTTTAAAAAATATAGATTCTTATATAGAATTAGCTAAAAATTCTAATATCAATGCATTTGTTGTTGATATTAAAGATAATACCTCACCTGGATATGAAAGTGAAGTTATGAATCTTTATTCTAAAACAAATTACAATCATGCTTTAAATACATTTGATGAATATAAAAATGTAATAACCAAACTAAAAGAAAATGGTTTTTATGTAATAGGAAGAATTACTGTATTTAAAGATAGTTATTATGTGACAGATCATCCTGAAAGTGCAATAGCAGGAACGAATGGAGAGCCTCTTTCACATAATGGTTCTTATTGGCCTAGTGCTTATGATAGAGGTGTATGGGAATTTAATGTGGAACTTGCCAAAGAAGCAGTAAAAGAAATGGGCTTTAATGAAATACAATTTGACTATGTTAGATTTCCAGATAGAACAAATAGTTTAGAAAATACAGGAAAAATAAATATGAAAAATATTTATAATGAAACAAAAGCAGAAGCAATTCAAACTTTTTTAATGTATGCATGTGATCAAATTCATGAATTAAAAGCTTATGTATCAGCAGATGTATTTGGTGAATCAGCTCATCATTATGTAACAGGTTATGGTCAATATTTTGGAGCAATATCGAATATTGTTGATGTGATAAGTGCAATGCCATATCCAGATCATTTTGGTGCATATGAATATGGATTTTCTGAAATTGTTTGGACAGTACCTTATAAATTATTATATACTTGGGGAAGTTATGCGAAAGAAAGGCAAACAGAAATACCTACACCTGCAAAAGTAAGAACTTGGATACAAGCCTATGATACTGTAAGAACCCCATATGTTATTTATAATAGTGAAAAAATAAGTGAAGAAATAAAAGCATTAAAAGATGCTGGATTATCTGGAGGATATATGACATGGAACGCATCTTCCAGTTTATCAAAATATACAGAAATAGCATCAGCATTTAAGAGGGAGTATTAAATGAAAAAGTATAAAATAAATCGTTATGAATATGAGTTAATAGAAAACTATAAAGACGGTTTTTTATTAGATGAAGTAATAAACAAAGATACAGAATATTTTGATCCATATGATTATATTGTAGGTGATTGGGCATATGGAAAATTACGTTTAAAAGGATTTTGTGATAAAGAAAATAAATTATATAAAAAGGAAAATGATATTACATGTGTATCACAGTATATAAAAGAATACTGTGCATATGAGTGTAAATATTTTATATTAAAAAAGTGTAAATAAAATTTATGAAAACTTTAAAGGATATCAATTTAGAAATATCGAGATTAAAAGAAGAAGTAGAAGAAATTAAAAAAAATAAATAGTAATAGAAATTATCCATTTATAAAAAATGAATATTCCATATTGCCAAATACAACAGATAGGAACAAATTAGAATTATTATTAGAAGAAAAAATTGTTAGAATGAATAAAAATAGAATGTATGACTAAGAAGAGATGGAAAATACTATTTGATTTTTTCACTCTACGAAATGAGTCAGAATATTTTTTTGCTACTTGTCTTATAAAACATACTTTTCAAATAGATGAAGAGAATAGATTTTTTTATCATTTATTGCTTATTATAAAGCCATTAGATGAAGAATTGGAATCAGTAAGTACTTTTGAAAAGGTTATTAAGAAGAGAACTTGAAATTAGAGAAAATACGAATGTATATGTTATAACAAGACATGATATACCAGATATATTAGGAACAAAGAATATAGAAAATAAGATGATATTACCAATTACTTCTTTTAGAGAATTAGAAAATATAGTAGAAAAAAATATTGTATTACGTTATCAACTAAATGGTCGAATGATTACAGAAGAACAAATTATAGAAATAATAAATAATACAAAGAAAAAATTAAAAGTAAAACAATTGATAGCAAACTAGATTGTATTTTTCAATCTAGTTTTGTCAATATATTCTTGAAATGACAATAAGAAGATTAAAGATGAAACAAAAAATGAAATTTATTAAAAATTGATATTTAGAGTAAAAATAAAAACAGATAATGAAAATCTGTTAAGGAAATATTAAAGATCTGTAAGAAAAATACTTACAGATTTTTAATATTATTGATTTTACAAATAAAATAATATGTATATAATATCAGACTGGATTTGCCTTAATGATTTGTGTTGTCTTTCTAAAAAGGAGGACATAGTATGATAAAGATGAAAAATTTAGTATCAATTTTATTTGAAATTATTTTTTTACTTTTGTTTATCATTATGATTCTTTTAATTAAGATGTGATGATAATCATACTTAGGGGGTTTTTGGAGCATGATTTATCGCGAAAACAAAAACAAGCACAATTAAAAGTGAAAAGCTTGCTTGTTTTAAACTAAAAATTTAGGACAACACTTAACTTTTAGGCTGGTTAAGTAAATCCATTTTTTTATGAGAAAATATCCTTATATCTGGGTTATAGTATAGATATAAGATAAAGTCAAATAATTTTAAT
>CANSDD010000053.1 GCA_947645535.1 uncultured Mycoplasmatota bacterium | reverse complement strand
CTTATCAAATCATTAGAACGATTAAACCATGATTACTAATCGTTCTTTTTTTGTTGCTATTAAAAAAAAATTATATTATTATATAGATATAATAAAGGAAGTGATAACTTGTTATATTATTTAATGATTATCAATACTATTGCATTTTTTCTTTGTTACTTGGATAAACAAAAAGCCATAAAAAGTAAGAGAAGAATACCAGAGAGAATTTTACTTGGAATTTCATTTATAGGTGGAACATTTTCTTTTTGGATAGCAATGTATCTTTTCCACCATAAAACCAAACACTTAAAATTTATTATATTAGCACCAATTTTCACAATTATGTGGATAATAATCATTTTATATTATTATAAAATCATTGTTATTTAGTTTTCCACAGTAAAATATAAAATATATCTTTTCAAAATTTTTAAAAATTGATATACTTAATATAATAGGTAAAGGTGATAATATGGAAAATGGACAACCACAAAATAAGAAAAAAAATCCAATAAAAATAATATTAGAAAAATGGAAAAATTTAGACTCTAGTAGAAGATTTTTTATAGTTGTTATTATTTTAGTAATTATATTAGTAGTGTCTCTTCCAACAATATATAAAGGTTTATCAAATGCTAGAAATTATATTGTTAATCTTTTTAATTCAAAGAGCTCCTATGATAAAATGATTTGTACACAATCTGTAGAAAACAATGATTATAAAACAGATTTAAATGTAATACTTTTTTATGATGTGAATGGGCTTAAAAAAGAAGATTATACATTAACAATGAAAGCAATAAGCGAGAATGGAAAAAATAATTTAAAAGAGCGTAAAAATCTATATGATGAATTAGAACAAAGTTATAAAAAATATGAAGGATTTGAAACAAAAGTAAGATTAAGAAAAGACACTTTTTCATTTCATTTAGTTACTGATCATCAAATAATAGACCATGATAAAATTAATGAAGAAGGATCAAATGAAACAGGAGAAGGTGTAACTGTAAAGTTAAAGTTAAACCAGAATATAGATAGTGCTGTCAGTTATTATGAATCATTAGGATTAACTTGTAAGAAAAAATAAATATGGTAATATTTAGCAAAGTCAATGTTCAATTTGACTTTTTTTGTTTTTTATGTATAATAATGGTCAAATTTATTAGGGGGTTGAATTTTATGAAAGAAGGACATTCATATTATTCGTTAGTAAATGAACGTATTGTAGAATTAAAAGAACAATTAAAAATAGTAAAGCAAAATATTATTGATAACAATAATAAAAGAAATCGCGAAGATAAGAATAGATTATTACAAAGTTATCAGCTAGAAAAAGAATTTATAGAGCAAAAAATTCATATTTTAGAAAAATTAGAGGATTTACCACTTTATGTAATTGTACATAATTTATCTGAAGAGCAACTTCGCTTTGTTAGAACCAAATTAAATAAAAATGATTGTACATTAGAAGAAATTCGTTTTTATTTAATGAATAAGTTAGGATTACAAAGTATTCCATCCATTATTAGACGTGCTGAAATGCCAATTTTATCTGATGTTGAGGACTATGAGGTGATTGCACGTTTGATATCAATTCAAAAAAGAAATGGTAATTTTGAACAGAAAAAAGAAGATTTAACACGAATGGTAGAAATTCCAGAAGAATTATGCTATCCAGAAAACTATAAAATTGCTGAAAAAGGTGGAAAAACAAAACCTTTATATTATCATGAATTAGAATATCTAAAACGTCGTATAATTGCTTATGAAAAAAAATTAAATCAAACAATTATTGAGATTTCATCAGATTATCGTGCAGAAGTACTAGAAGAAGTCAGTTTTTATCGTGATAATTTTGATACGATAGAATCATTATCACTTGAATTTATTGATTTTCATATGGAGAAAGTAATATCTAAATTTCCAGAAGAGAAAAATAGAATGCATCAACTTCTTAAAATTGCAACAAGAGATAGTAAAGATTCATTATTTGGAATAAAAGAAAATTCTAGAAAAAGAAAAGAACGAATCTTCTTAAATTGTGTATTAAGTTATTATAAAAATAATGATGTATTTACACCTTTAGGAATAGAATCAGAAAATGTACTAGACCTATCAGAGCTAGATTTTAATAGACTTATGCATATAGTAGAGAAAGAAGATGAAAAAAGACGTTCTAAATTAGGCGAATTACGTGTTAATATTGATATTGCTGAAAAGAGTATTTCAGAGACAACAGAAAATTATGACGTACTTCAAGAAGAACAAAAGAAAAAGTTTACAGAATTATTAGAGAAACATGTGGGAGAATTATCAGTTCCAGTTATAAATTGGATTTGGGGGGTATCTAATCTAAAAACAATCTTTATGAATGCTCATGTAGATTATGAAATTCAAAATTTAATTTATAAATTAACAAAACCATTTGAACAATATGGAAATGAAGAATGGATTAGTAATTTAGTTTATACGTTATCACAAAGAAGTAATAAATAAATACTTCTTTTTTGTTTAAAATTATGTTTTAACTTCCATAATTGAATAGGGAGGTATGCTTATGAAACATACTAGTTTATGGTTAGATGGAATAAAAGCAATAAAAGAGCCTATTTTGAAAGAGAATATAAAATGTGATGTGCTGATTATAGGAGCTGGAATAAGTGGCATTAGTACTGCTTATCATTTAAGAGGGCATAATTTAAATACAGTAGTAGTAGATAAAAATGAAATAGGACATGGGATTACTAGTAGAACAACAGGAAAAATTACATATTTACAAGAAACTATTTATTCAGACTTAAAAAATAAATATTCAAAAGAAATAGCTAAAAAATATTTATATTCACAAAAAGATGCAATAGAGCTAATTACTTCTATTGTAAAAAAACATCATATTGATTGTAATTTAGATAGAGTTTCCTCTTATGTATTTAGCAGTAAAAAATCTCAAATAGAGAAAATCAAAGAAGAAAAAAAATTGCTAGAAGAGTTTAAAATAGAAGTAGAAAAGACCACTTTTGAAAAGAAATATGCAATAAAAGTAGATGATACTTATGTATTTCATCCACTTAAATATATTTTAAAGTTAAAAGAGATTTGTAAGGAAGATGGAATCAAGTTCTATGAACATACAGATATTAATTATTTAAAAAAAGATGATAATTATTATATATGTGGAAATGAATTAGTAGAAATAAGAGCTAAAAAAGTTGTATTTGCTTGCCATTATCCATATTTTTTATTTCCATTTTTAATGCCTTTAAAATGTACTTTAGAAAAATCGTATATAGGAGTAGCCCCAATATTGGAAATAAAATCTTATTCTGGAATTAGTGCTGGAAAACCTACTATTTCTATTCGTTATTTAAAAGACAAAGAAAATTATATGTTTTATTTATCTGATTCTCATTTCTTATCAGAAGAATTGGATTTTAAAAAACATTTCGAACATATTATGAAAGCTTTTTATAAAATGAATTTAAAACCAAAATATTTATGGAGTAATCATGACATTATAACATTTGATAAATTGCCTTTTATAGGAAAATTAGAAGCAAATTCAAGTCTTTTTTTAGAAACTGGATATAATACATGGGGAATGACAAATGGAAGCCTTGCAGGGAAAATAATAGCGGATATGATACTAGATATTTATAATCCTTATGAATCTTTATTTTCTCCTCTTCGCAAATTAAAAATTAGTGCTCTTCCAAATAATATTTATAGTAATGCGAAAAGTATGATTGATTCAAAAGTAGATAAAAATAAGAACTGGTACCCAGATAATGTTTATTTTCATGATAATCTAGCTACTTATGTAGATAAATTTGGAAAAGAACATACAGTTTATAATATTTGTCCCCATTTAAAATGTAGTTTGTTATTTAATGAAGTAGAAAAGACATGGGATTGTCCATGCCATGGTTCAAGATTTGATTTAGATGGAAAGGTAATTATTGGTCCGAGTAACTATAGTATAACATGTAAACAAAAAAAAGATTTATTATGAATCTTTTTTTAAATATTCAACAAATTCCTTTAATATTTTATTGTTTTTATTTTTTTTATGAATAGCAACATAAACATATCTTGAAGGAATTAGAAAATCTGTTTTTAATTCAAATAATTTATTATTTTTTATTTCTTCCGTTACTCTATTAGAATTTATAAAGCCAACACCAAGTCCTGATTTTACAAATTCTAATACTAGTCCATAACTGACTAATTCATAAGTTGCACTCAATACTGTTTTTCTGCTTGCAGCTATTTGATCAATATAATTTCTAGTAGAGGAATTAGGAGCTTGTAAGATAAGTGGTAGTTCATTTAATTCATTCATCGAAAAAACTTTCTTTTTTAGATGGTTAAATTCTCTTGTAGAAGCCAAAAAACCTTCTTTCATCTCTTCAATTGGAATAAATTCAATATCTTCTTTGATTGGAATCGTTCCTGTTAGAATAACTAAATCAAGTGTATCATTTAAAAGCATATCTAATAAATTTTTAGATAATTCATGTTTAATAATAAATTGGATAGAAGTATGTTTCTTACGGAATTTGGAAAGTGGTTTTAAAAGATTATGTTGTAATACTGTTGTTCCTCCACCAAGCCTAATTGTTATATTTTCGTTATTTTCTAATTCTTTTATTTTACTTTTCCCATTTAATAAACATTCTATAGGTGTTTTTAAATAATCAAATAATTGTTCCCCTTCTTTTGTTAAGTTCATTCCATGTTTACTTCTATAAAAAAGTGTATATCCAATTTGTTCTTCTAATTTTTTTATTGATTGCGTAATCGCTGGTTGAGATATATATAATTCATTAGCTGCTCTTGTTAAATTTTTATGAATAGCAACATAATAAAATACCTTATATAATTCAAAACTAACATTTTCCATAAATAACTTCCCCTTATAATATATATAAATAATAACTATTATACTTATATCACAATTTAAAGTATAATGCAATTAGGAGATGATTCTATGGATATGCATATGCATAGTGTTTATTCTGATGGACAGCTTACACCAGAGGAATTAGTAAAAGAATTAGAAAAGAAGAATATAGGTACATTTGCAATTACAGATCATGATAATATTGATGCGATAAGTGTATTAAAAAATATGAATACATCATTAGAATGGTATAATGGAGTAGAAGTAAGTACGATTTATAAAGATTATAAAATTCATTTATTAGCTTATGATTTTGATGAGGCACATCCAAGAGTAAAGGAATTATTAGAATGGATTAAAAGGCAAAGAAGTTTACGTTTTTATGATATGGTAAAAAATGCTGAAAGAGAATTTAAAGTAAGTATTTGTTTAGATAGTTTTCAGAAAAAAGAAAAAGAAGGAGTTATTTTAGGTAGACCACATTTGATGAATTATTTGGTGCAAGAAGGATTAGGTGAAAATAGTGAAATAATGGATAGAATTGCCTCTAATTGTTCATCTCAAATATCATATAGAACAGATTTAAAGTATGCGATAGAATGTTTAAAAGAAGCAAAAGCATTACTTGTAATTGCTCATCCAAAAGAAATAGAAGAAGAAAGTCATATAGCCTTTGAATCTATTATAGAAGAATTAGCACTTGATATTGATGGTATAGAAGTTTACCATAGTATTCATACAGATGAAGATGTTAAAAGATTTCATAATCTTGCTAGAAAATATCATTTGTTAGAAAGTGGTGGTAGCGATTATCATGGACCGTATAGAAAAGAAAGAGAACTTGGAATAGTAACAAAAAGTAAAAGAAAGGTAAAAGAGTTATCTTTAGTAGATGAATTGAGGTGTAGAAAATGATAATAGGAGTAACAGGAAAAAGTGGAAGTGGAAAAACTTATTTCTCGGATTTGCTAAATAAAAATGATGATTTTACAGTTATTCATGTTGATGAAATTGTTCATCAAATACTAGATAATCCATATTTTATAATGACATTTATAGGGAAATATGGAAAGCAATTTATGGCAAAGGATTATACAATAAATCGTGAAGAGCTAGGCAGATTTTTATTTGAATATGCTAATAGAATAAGGGTAACAGAATATAATGAATTTATATATCCTTGGATAGAAAAAGAAATAGATAAAGTTATTTTTTCTACAAAGAAGCCAGTAATTATAGACTGGATGCATTTGCCAGAAACGAAATATTTTTCAAAATGTGAATACAAAGTACTATTAAAATCTAGTGATAAAGCTAGAAGAGAAAGAGTGAAAAAAAGAGATTCTATTAAAGACGATTATTTTAATATGAGAGATTTTTTTTCATTGGAATATGATGAAAATGAATTTGATGAAGTGATTATAAATAATAGAAAAAGTTTAAATTCTTGTGTAGATAGTACATTAAGAAATGTTCAAAATATTGGTTTTTATGCTGGAAGTTTTGATCCATTTACAAATGGTCATTTAGAAGTATTAAAGAAAGCAAGTAAATTATTTGATAAAATTGTTGTTGGGATTGGAAAAAATCCTAATAAGGTGAGACATTATAATGAAGAAGAGATGAGAAAAGCAATTCATTATACTTTACAAAGAGAAGGAATTTGTGCAGAAGTAATTATATATAAGGGATTAACATTAGAAGCCGCTAAAAAACATCATTCTATATATTTAATTAGAGGGCTTAGAAATGAAATAGATTATAAATATGAAGAGGAAATAGCAACTTATAATGAAGAGCATAGCGGGATTGATACCATCTATCTTAGAGCTGGAAAAGTAGGAAATATTAGTTCTACTTTAGTTCGTGAAAGGTTGGAAGCAAAAGAGGATATTAAAGGACTTGTTCCAGAATCTGTTTATCAGTATTTGATAAAAAAGAACTAAGGAAGATTAAGAATTGAAGACACACAAAAACAACTTGTCAAAAAAGGGATTCTATGCTATGATGTATATAGATGAAGGAAATTCATATAATAAAAAAGGATACATTTGATTGTGTGAATCAAATGCAATCCTTTAAATTAGGATAAGCATCTGAAATCAATGAATGTTGAAATCAGATGCTTTTGCTATTTTAGAATTAAAATAATTACTACAAGAAATAGGAGTAGGATAATAATAAACTCTGAAAATTCTCTTTTCTTTTATCATTAGATAAATAGAAAGGGAAAGCATCTGATATATTTCAAACGTATCCATATTTGTATTATAACAATATATCTGGCATAGTGCAATACTTAATAATAGAATCATAGTAATATTTTTTATTATAAATATAGGTACATTAAAATAGATAAAATTCTTATGCCCCAATAGCTAATTAAAAGGCTTTACAAACAAGAATGAAACGTGCTATAATGAGCTTAAACATTCTAATATATTAGAAGAGGGGAAGTGAACTATATGAAAGTAAATAGTGTAAACTTAGTAATTAGTGCAGTAAGGCGCAGTCAGTATCCTACTGATGAAAAACCAGAATTCTTATTAGTAGGCAGATCTAATGTAGGAAAAAGTAGTTTTATCAATACAATGGTACATAGAAAAAATCTTGCTAGAACATCTGCAACACCAGGAAAAACACAAACAATCAATTTTTATTTAGTAAATGAAGAATTTTATTTAGTAGATGCGCCTGGATATGGATATGCAGCACTAAATAAATCAAAACAAAAAAAATTTGGCTTGATGATGGAAGACTATCTAAAACATAGACCAAATTTGAAACAAGTATTCATGCTAGTTGACTTTCGTCATAAACCAACAAGCGATGATTTGATGATGTATAACTTTTTAAAATATTATAAATTACCAGTTACAATAGTTGCAACTAAAGTAGATAAAGTAGGAATTACTTTGCAACAACGTCAAAGAAATGCTATTTTAGATGAATTAGAACTAGTAATAGGAGACGACTTTGTTATGTTCTCTAGTGTAACCAAAGAAGGAACGGAAGAAATAAGTGAAAAAATAAGTAGGACAATGTAAAAGAATACCACATAATCAACCTTTTCATATAATACTTTAGGTGATAAGATGAAAGTAATGAAAATGGATGAAGAAAATGTGGTTATTTTTATGCCTATTCAAAATGCTTCAGTTGATTTTTCTTCAAAAGATGTATTAGAAGATTATTTTCGGAAATTATTTTTAAAATTAGAGGCCCAATATGATTTGGATATGAGTGGTCTTTATCAAATCGAAATTTATAAAGATTTTAGATATGGCGTTATTTTTGATATTGAAATAGAAGATGTTCCTTACTTCAATTATTTAGATCATCAAATAGAAATGAGTATTCATATTGTCAAAGAACCATTATTTTTATACCAAGTAGATGATTTATTGAATATAGAAGAAAAAATTTTAAAAAATTCTAAAATTTATCAACATAAAAATAAATTTTTTATCCAATTAGGAAAAAGAATATCAAATAAAGATCATATAAAATTATCAGAACTTGGGATTTTAGTATATGGAAAAGAAGCAAAAACAATTTTAAAATTTGGAAAACAATTATTTTATAATCTTTGTTAAACTAGAATAGATATGTTATAATAAAGTAAGTGAGGTGAACTTTATGAAAAAAACAGTAGCCCTTTTAGGTAGACCAAATGTAGGAAAATCAACGATTTTTAATCGTTTAGTAGGAAAGAAAATATCTATTATTGAAGATACTCCAGGAATTACAAGAGACCGTATTTATGGAACTGTTACACATAATGGAGTAAGTTTTCATTTAATTGATACAGGTGGAATTGATATTGCAGAAGAAGATTTCAATTCAGATATCAAAGGTCAAGCAGAATTAGCTATTGATGAAGCAGATATTATATTATTTGTAGTAGATGGAAAAGAAGGATTAACATCAAATGATTTTGTAGTAAGAGATATGTTGCGTAAATCAAAAAAAGAAATTTTTGTAGTCATCAATAAAACAGATAGTAAATATTATAAAGAACATGAATTTGATTTTTATGAATTAGGTTTTGAACATTATTTCCCAGTAAGTGGAGAACAAAACTTAGGAATATATGATTTGTTAGAAGGAATTACAAAAGATTGTGTTGAAGAAACAGAATCAAAAATAGAAGAAGTCATTCACTTTTCTGTAATAGGTAGACCAAATGTAGGAAAAAGTAGCCTAGTAAATGCTTTGTTAAATGAAGAGAGAGTTATTGTTTCTAATATAGCTGGAACTACTAGAGATGCAGTTGATACCCCATTTACCTATCATGGAGAGGATTTTGTAGTCATTGATACAGCAGGAATGAGAAAACGTGGAAAAGTATATGAAAATGTAGAAAAATATAGTTTATTACGTTCTATGAAAGCAATAGATAGATCAGATGTGTGTTTACTAATTATAGATGCAAGTACAGGTATTATTGAACATGATAAGCATATTGCAGGATATGCCATAGAAGCAGGAAAACCAATCATATTAGTTGTCAATAAATGGGATACTATAGAAAATAAGGATACTGCTATGAAGAATTTTACAAAAGAGCTTAGAAGTGAATTTCAGTTTATGACATATGCACCAATTGTTTACTTATCAGCTTTGACAAGAAAAAGAATTCATACATTAATGCCAGAAATAAAAAGAGTATATGAAAATAGCAAAAGAGAAATCAAAACAAGTCTTATCAATGATGTAATCAATGATGCTTATGCATTAAATTTGCCTCCTTCTTATAAAGGAAAAAGATTAAAGATATATTTTACACATCAGGCTAGAACTTGTCCACCAACATTTAATATAGAAGTAAATAACAAAGGATTAGTTCACTTTTCTTATGAGAGATATTTAGAAAATAAAATTAGAGAATCTTTTGATTTTGAGGGAACACCAATAGTTATTCAATTTAAAAACAAAGGTGAAAAAGAAATATAATAAATAAAGGGGTTTGATAGGAACTCTTTTTTTATAATTTCATATTGTAACATAGGAGGGTATGTTATGAATTTTTCAGATAGTTTTTTTAATAGAATTGAGAAAAAAACAAATGTTGGAAAGGAAACTATTTTAGAACTTGCAACCAAATTACAACAAGGAGATATGAAAGATGAAGGAACTTTAAGAGAAATTATAAGAGAACTTGGAAAAATGACAGGAAAAGAAGTGAGTAGAGAAAAAGAAGATAAAATTATTTCAGCAGTAGTTAATGATAAAGTTCCAAAAAATCTAGATAAATTTATGTAAGCATGACTTGTCATGTTTTTTTGCTATTTTGTTCTAAGCTTTAACAAAAATACATATAGTGTTAGTGAATTATGGAAAGTAAGGGATGATATGGAAAAAATAGAAATTATAAAAAGTATTACTGAAAGAACAGGTGGCGATCTTTATTTAGGAGTCGTTGGTGCAGTAAGAACTGGAAAATCTACTTTTATAAAAAAAGTAATTGAAAATTTAGTCGTTCCTAATATTGAAGATGAATATGAAAGAAAACGTGCCTTAGATGAGATTCCACAAAGTGCACAAGGAAAAACAATCATGACAACAGAACCTAAATTTGTACCAAGTAATGCTGCTTCTATTCAAATTGATGAATTCAAAGCCAATATTAGACTAGTAGATTGTGTTGGATATGTAATTCCAGGAGCAAAAGGATATGAAGATGAAAATGGACCAAGATTAGTAAAAAGTCCATGGTATGATGAGCCAATTCCTTTTATTGAAGCAGCAGAAATAGGCACAGAAAAAGTTATTCGTGATCATTCTAGTATCGGTATTGTTGTAACTACTGATGGCTCTATTGGAGAAATTACAAGAACCAATTATGTAGAAGCCGAAGAGAGAGTGATAAATGAATTGAAAGAAATTGGGAAACCATTTATTGTACTTTTAAATTCAACTCATCCAATGTTACCCGAAACAGAGAGAATGGCTGAAAAATTACATGAAAATTATGGTGTTCCAGTAATGCCAATTAGTATTGAAAATATGACTGAAAGAGATATTTACTCAATATTAAGAGAAGCATTATATGAATTTCCAGTACTAGAAGTGAAAGTAGATATGCCAGAATGGATTGCTTGTTTATCACCAAATAATTGGCTTAAAAAAAGTTATATTGAGAAAATTAGAGAAAGTGTTATTGAAATAGATAAACTAAGAGATATAGATACAATTACAGAACATTTTAGTTCTTGTGAATATATTAGTAAAGCATTTCTTTCTAATGTAGACACATCAACGGGAGAAGTAACAGTTACACTACAAGCACCACCAAACTTATATAATCAGGTATTAAAAGATATTATTGGTATTGATATTACAAGTAGAGCTCAGTTACTCAATTTATTCCAAGAATATAATGAAGCAAAAATGGAATATGATCAAATCAAAGTAGCGCTTAAAACAGTAAAAACAACAGGATATGGAGTAGCCTGTCCAACTCTAACAGATATGCGATTAGATACCCCAGAAATTATTAAACAAGGAAGTAGATATGGTATTAAATTAAAAGCTGTAGCTCCTTCTATACATATGATTAGAATTGATGTGGAATCTACTTTTGAACCAATTATAGGATCCGAAATCCAAAGTAAAGAACTTATTGATTATTTAATGAAAGATTATGATACAAATCCAGATAATATTTGGAAAAGTGAAATATTTGGTAGAAGCTTAGATGTAATTGTAAAAGAAGGAATACAGGCAAAATTATCATTAATGCCAGAAAATGTTCGATATAAATTACAACAAACATTAACAAAATTAGTAAATAAAGGATCTGGTAATCTATTTGCTATTGTATTATAAAAAAACTGATTTTTAAA
>CANSDD010000052.1 GCA_947645535.1 uncultured Mycoplasmatota bacterium | reverse complement strand
CCAAAAATGAAAGAGTATATTTTTACTTCAAGAGATGATATTTATATTATCGATTTACAAAAAACAGCAAAAAAAATTGAAGAAGCATATGCAGCCTTAAAACAAATTGCTGAAAATGGTGGGAAAGTTTTATTTGTAGGAACTAGAAAACAAGCTAGTGAAGCTACAAAAGAAGAAGCAATACGTTCTGATTCTTATTATGTAACAGAAAGATGGCTTGGTGGTACTTTAACAAACTTCAAAACAATTAGGAGAAGAGTTAAAAGATTAGAAGATATTGAAAAAATGGAAAAAGATGGTACTTTTGATTTACTACCAAAGAAAGAAGTAATTGGTCTTAGAAAAGAATATGACAAATTAAATAAACTATTATGTGGTATTAGAGAAATGCATAAATTACCTAGTGCTATGTTTATTGTAGACCCATCAAAAGAGGATATTGCTATTAAAGAAGCTAGAAAATTAAATATTCCTGTATTTGGAATTGTAGATACGAATTGTGATCCAGATATGGTAGATTATGTAATTCCAGGAAATGATGATGCAATTCGCGCAGTAAAACTAATTATTGGTGTTATGGCAAATGCAATTGTAGAAGCAAATGGTGGGAAATTAGTTGATTATGTAACAATTGATGAAAAACACAAGAGTGATGATAGTGATATTATGCAAAGAGCTTTAGAAACTGTAAAGAGAAGAGAACCAAGAAGATTTGAAGGAAATAATAACCGTTCAAGAGACGGAAAAGAAGGACGTAGGTCTTTTGATAAAAATAATCATAAACCATCAGAAAAAGTAGAATCTAAAAAAGAAGAAAATGTGAAAGAAGAAGTAAGAGAAGAAAAAGCTACTAAATCAAATGATTTAGAAAATCTTACTGTAGCAGAACTTCGTGAAATGGCAAAAGATAAAGACGTTAAAGGTTATTCTACAATGAAAAAAGCAGAATTACTTGATGCTTTAAAATAAAACTTTAGAGATGGTTTCTAGTATAGAAACTATCTTTTTTATAAAAAGGAGAGATATTATGATAAGTGCAAGTTTAGTAAAAGAGCTAAGAGAAAAAACAGGAGCAGGAATGCTTGACTGTAAAAAAGCATTAGAAGCAAATAATGGAGATTTAAATGCTTCTATTGATTGGTTAAGAGAAAAGGGAATTTCAAAAGCAGCTAAAAAAGCAGATCGTATTGCTGCTGAAGGGCTTGCAGCGATTTTAATTGAAGGAAATAATGCTGTAGTCGTAGAAGTAAATTCAGAAACAGATTTTGTTGCTAAAAATGAAGAATTTCAAAATATGGTTGATTCTATTTTAAAAGCGATTATTAAAAGTAATGCAACTACTGTAGAAGAAGTATTAGAATTAAAAACTGAAGAAGGAACGGTTACTGATTTAATTATTGCTAAAACAGCTAAAATCGGAGAAAAATTAAGTTTAAGAAGATTTGAAAAAGTTGTAAAAAATGATAATGAATCATTCGGTTCTTACATTCATATGGGTGGTAAAATCGCAGTACTTACTGTTATTAGTAATGTAAATGAGGAAGTTGCAAAAGATGTAGCAATGCATGCTGCAGCTATGAGACCATCTTATATTAAAGCAAGCGAAGTTCCTGCCGAAGAATTAGAAAAAGAAAAAACAGTATTAAAAGAACAAGCAATCAATGAAGGAAAACCAGCAGAAATAGCTGAAAAAATGGTAGCTGGAAGAATTCAAAAATTCTATAAAGAAATTTGTTTAGAAGAACAGCCATTTGTAAAAGATGGAGATATCAGTGTTGGTACATTTGTTAAAAATAATGGTGGCGAAATCTTAAAAATGGTGCGTTTTGAGGTAGGCGAAGGCATGGAAAAAAGAGAAGAAAACTTTGCTGAAGAAGTAGCGAAACAAATGGGTCAAAACTAGTGAGAAATCATTAGTTTTTTTATTGAATTTGGTATTATTTTTTGCTATAATAAAGTTATCAGGAGGAATATAAAAATGAGTAAAGTAAAGTTTAAAAATGCGTTTATTTTTGAAGAAAAAAAATCTTTAACGTTGATGAAAAATTATATAACAAAAGCACTAAAAATTAGTGTTATTACTGGTCTATATGGTAGTGGAGACATGATGAAAGACTCTATTGCAGTTGTAGAAAAAGATTATGATAAAGCTATTGAAGAAGGAAAAAAATTTGCTATGCTTAGTGAGTTAAAAGATGTAGCATGGGTTAATTATTATGATCAAGCAGTAGATTTGTTTGCTCTTCAAATTGCATCAGCAGTAAAAAATCCAGAAAGAAGTTGGAAAAAGGTAATTGATTATTTAAGAAAGATTCAAGATTCAATAGGAGTGGTAGACATATGGCACGATTCTTTTAATGCCAATCCAGATGCTATTAGTATTAACACACTTGGAGCTGACTATGAAAGACAGATAGAAGCATTAGAAAATTTTATTCAAAGAGAAGGAAAAGGACCATTTGAGAAAATTACTATGTTATCTAGTACTGGTAAATTGCTAGATAAACAATTTGTAAAGGTAAAAAAATAATATATTTTAAAGTCACACTATGATGTGATTTTTTTTGTCGTTTAAAAAAAATAGTAAATTATTCAATCCGACATTTTTATCACACACATTATTTTAAACTATTTATGGTGATGATATGAAAGTAAAAGTTTTTGATGAAAGTCATGAAAAAGATTTAGAGAAAGCAATGAATGAATTTTTAGAAGATTGTGATGGGGAAATTGTTGACATTAAATTTGATGTTTCAGCAAGTGTATTTGGAGAAGAACAAGTATATTGTTTTTCAGCTATGATTATTTATAGATCATAAAATGTTTAAAATAGAAATATATTGACAACAATATAAACATAGAATATGAAAGGAATGGGAGATATTTTGTGTTTGGAAATTTTACAGAAGAAGCTAGGCAAATTTTGATTAATGCAAAAAGTGAAATGAAAAATTTATGTCATCCTTATGTAGGAAGTGAGCATTTATTACTTGCTATATTAAAAGATGATAATGCAATAGCAAAAAAATTAAAAAATTATAGTTTAAATTATGAAATATTTAAAAATGAGCTTATTGAAATTGTAGGAGTAGGAGAACATCCTAGTAATTGGTTTTTATATACTCCTCTTCTTAAAAGGGTTATGGAAAATGCTATTATTGATAGTAAAGAAAATAATAATGGAATTGTAACAATAGAGCATTTATTTGCTAGTCTTCTAGAAGAGGGAGAAGGGGTAGCAGTACGTATTTTGCTTGGACTTAATATTGATATAGATGAACTTTATAATGAATTTGCCTATAAATTTACAACAGGAGCAAAACATAAGAAAAGTAAGAAAATGCTATTAGATGAATTTGGAATAGACTTAACATCAGAAGCATTAAATGGTACTTTAGATCCAGCAGTTGGCAGAGAAAACGAAATAAAACGAGTTTTAGAAATACTATCGAGACGTACTAAGAATAATCCGCTTTTAATAGGACCAGCAGGAGTAGGAAAAACAGCTATTGTGGAAGAACTTAGTAGACGAATTGTAAATGGAGAGGTTCCTGCCTTTTTAAAAAATAAAAGAATTATTAGCTTAGATATGGCTACAATGGTGGCTGGAACTAAATATCGTGGAGAATTTGAAGAAAGAGTTAGAAAAATTTTATCTGAAATTGAAAATAATGAGGATATTATTTTATTTATTGATGAAATTCATACATTAGTAGGTGCTGGAGGAGCAGAAGGTGCAATAGATGCTTCTAATATTTTTAAGCCAGCTTTAGCACGTGGAAAGTTAAGATGTATAGGGGCTACAACAACAGAAGAATATAAAAAATACATAGAAGCTGATGGTGCTTTGGATAGACGTTTTCAAAGTATCAATATTGAAATACCTGATGCTAAAGTTGTAAAAAATATTTTAATGAAATTAAAAGGAATCTATGAACAATATCATTTAGTAAAAATTAGTGAATCTATGATAGATTTGATTATATCACTTAGTGAAAAGTATGTTCATAACAGAAATCAACCAGATAAAGCGATTGATATATTAGATGAAGTATGTGCGAAAGTAAGTTTAAAAGAAAGTAAAGAATTAAAAAAATATCATGAATTAAATAAAAATCTCCAATATACCATCAAAGAAAAAAATGAAGCCATTGTAAATAATGAATTCAAAGAAGCCTCAAAATGGAAAGAAAAAGAAAATATTTTCATGAATAAAATCAATGAATTAGAATTAGAGCTTTTAAAAAATAAGCATATTAAGGCAGTCACCAAAGAAGATATTGCAGAAGTAATTCATATCAAAACCAAAGTTCCAGTATATGAACTTTTGAAAGAAAATAAAAAAGCAATAGAAGAATTAGAAATTCATATCAGAAATCAAATTATTGGTCAAGAAGAAGCTGTACATAAAGTTGTTGCTTTAGCAAAAAGATTAAAATTAGGATTTAAAGAAGAAGAAAAAGGAGCTTCATTATTATTTGTAGGACCATCTGGAGTAGGGAAAACAGCTTTGGCTAAACTATTTGGAACAGAATTAGTTGGTAGTGACAATGTCATTAAATTAGATATGAGTGAATATGCAGAAGCACATTCAGTTAGTAAATTAGTTGGAGCTCCTCCTGGTTATGTAGGTTATGATGATCAAAAAAATATATTAGAAGAAGTTAGAAATAAACCTTATTCTGTTTTAATTTTAGATGAAATAGAAAGAGCTCACCCAGCGGTATTAAATTTATTTTTTCAGATATTAGATGAAGGAAAAATTAAAAATGCAAAGGGTGTAACAGTACATTTTGGTAATGTAACGATTGTAATGACTTCCAATGTTGGTTTTGAAGAGATTCACGTAGGATTTAAATCTCCAAAAGAAGATACTGTTTTTTCGAAGTTAAAGGAACACTTTAGTGTACCATTCATTAATCGTATAGATGAAGTAACAATTTTTCATCAATTAACAAAAGAAAATATTGTAGAACTGACACAAAATAAATTAACATCACTTCAAAAGCGATATAAAAGAAAAGGTTATCAAATAAGTTTTAAAAAGACAATTATAGAAGATATTGTAAATATGAGTGATTATGAAGAATATGGAGCAAGAAGACTAGAAAAAATAATAAAGGAGAATATTGAAGCTAACATTATAGAAGAAGCACTTACGAATAAAAGTAATATTTATATTTCAGAACTTAGTCATTTACAAACAAAAATTTAAGAAAGGAAGATTATATGAATTATTCATTAGGAGGTAGTCTTTTTAGAAATGGATTAGATTTATTTGAAAAAAGTAATACTAATTATTTAAGAACGGATATTTATGAAAAAGAAGATGCATACTACTTAAAAATAGAAGTTCCAGGATTTAAAAAGGAAGATTTAGAAGTAGGGTATGAGAATGGCTATTTGACAGTAACAGCAAGAGAAAATACTGAATATGAAGAGGAGTTGGAATATATTAGAAAAGAGAGAGTATCTAGTGAAATGCAAAGAATGTTTTATATAGGAGATATCAAAGAGGACTCAATAAAAGCGAATTATGAGAATGGTATTTTAACTGTGCGTATTGAGAAAAAAGATGAAAATACAGAAAATAAAAGACAGATTGTAATTGAATAATACTGTCGTTTATAACATAAATTTCCAAAAATATATCATAGAAAAAGAATTTTAGCTATTCTTTTTTCTTTTTTTATGATATGATTATTATGGTGATAATATGGTAGCAATAGAAGAGATAAAGTCATCTTTAAATAGTAATTCAAATTTGACTCAAAAAATAAAAGATAATTTTTTGGAGTTAATTTTGTTATTTCATGAAAAATTTCCTGAAATTGCACTAGATAATTTAGATAATCGAGTAAAAACATTGAAAATAGAAAATTTGAGTAAATATGTATCTGGAGAAGTATCAAAATATGATCCTGTTACTAATATCTTATCTTTAAATGAAGAACGATTAGGAAAAGATGTAGATGCAAAACATATTTTAATGTATGAAATATTATCTATGATAACAGCTAAGGATAACTATACAGGTTTTAATTTTAATCATCAGTTTGAAGCACTTAATATTGGTTATACTGAGATTTTAACAAATTACTTAGTTGGAAATGAAACTGAGGAATTTGTTCATTCTGATGAAATTATAGCTACAAATTTAATTTCTATTTCAATAGGAAATGAAATTTTATTAAAAGCTTTTTTCAATAATGATTATATGATATTAACAAAAAGTTTAATAGATGCAGGGATAGAGTTATGAGGGGATAGAATTATGATAGGATTAATGAATTATAATGTTTCTAGAAAAGATACTGGAAGAAGTCAATTAGCAGCTATACAAAGTGCATATTTGAAAAGTTTAACTGGAAAAAATTTAACACTAGAACAAATAGAGCAAATAGATTCTATGTTAGTTACCAATCCTAATATGATGGATAGTCCAGAAATGTATCAAGGATTAGATAGAGTGAAAGCTGAATTTGAAGTATTAAAAAATACCGTTCTTTCTAATCAAACTAGTAAACAAGAAACTTATACAATGTAGACCATATGGTCTTTTTTTGTCAAGTAATTGTTTATAGACTTACTTTAGTTTGTAAATTATAAGAAATCGTGATATACTTTATCTAATGATTAAAGAGGTGAATGAATACATGTTAAAAGTGAAAGAATGTTTGAGAAAGGCTAAGTATTATTTGAAAAAAGCAATGATATGGTTACAGGGATATGTAAAGACAAATGTTTTATTTGCTACATTTATTATTACTTCTGTATTAAATGCTACATTACTTCGTTTTTTAACTGTTAAAAACTATCTTGATTTTAGTGCAGTACTAGCAGATTTGGGTGTTGTTTTAGTAATTGCAGCTTTTGGTTATTTTTTAAAACCCAAAAATCAATTTAAGTATTTCTTTTCATGGTCTATCTTTTTTACACTTATTTGTATTATTAATTCTATTTATTATACAAATTTTCTTTCATTTGTTTCAGTTTCTTTACTAGCAACTTCTCTTCAACTTAGAACAGTAGGAGATGCAGTTGTTCAAAATGTAATGGAATTAAAAGATTTTTCATTTTTATGGCAGATTGCTTTTTTGTTGTTTGTAAATCAAGCTTTAAAAAAACGTAAATATTATGATAAAGTAGCAGAAATAGAAAGAGGGAAATTAAGGGCTTTAAATACACTTGTTGTTGCTCTTATTATATTTGGCTTTTTTATTTCAACTTTAAATAGTACTGATATTAGTAGACTGGGAAAACAGTGGAATAGAGAGTTTATTGTTATGAAATATGGTTTATTTATTTATCAGGGAAATGATTTTATATCAAGTATTAAACCACAAATTTCTCCTTTATTTGGGTATGATGAAAAAGCGAAAGCATTTAGGGAGTATTATGCTAATATAAAAGATAATAGTACAATAAATAAATATACTGATATATTTAAAGGAAAAGATATTATTGTTATTCATGCAGAAAGTATGCAAAATTTCTTGTTAAATACTGAGTTTAATGGAGAATATGTTACTCCTACATTAAAGAAATTAGCAAGTGAAGGATTATATTTTTCTAATTTCTATGCACAAGATAGTGTAGGAACAAGTAGTGATAGCGAATTTACATTTAATACGTCTCTAATGCCAAGTTCTAGTGGAACTGTATTTGTGAATTATTGGGATAGAGAATATGTAACCATTCCTAAATTACTAAAAGAACAAGGATATTATACATTTAGTATGCATGGAAATAATGGTTCTATGTGGAATAGAAATGTAATGCATCCAAATCTTGGATATGATTATTTTTATAATTATTCCAAAGATTTTGAAATTGATGAAAAATTAGGATTAGGATTAACAGATAAATCTTTCTTTAGACAAGCTGTTTCTAAAATTAAGGAAGTAAAAGAAAAATATGGAAAATTCTATGGAACTTTGATAACTTTAACTAACCATACACCATTTAATGATAATGGAAAAACATATAGTGATTTTGAAGTTGATTATAAATATTCTATAATAAATGAAGAAACAGGAGAAACTGAAATTGTTAGTGTTCCATATATGGAAGGAACAAAGCTTGGAAATTATTTTAAGTCAGCACATTATGCTGATGAAGCATTAGGTCAGTTTATTGAAGGTATGGATGAAGCAGGACTTTTAGAAAATACAGTGATTATTATTTATGGAGACCATGATGCAAAATTAAAAAAATCTGAATATGAACACTTTTATAATTATAATCCTGCGACAGATAGTACACGTACCTCTGATGATCCTGATTATGTAAAGATAGATTACTATTGGCAAGAATTAAATAGAAAAGTACCTTTTATTATTTGGACAAAAGATGGTCAATATCACGAGGAAATTGATGCAGTAATGGGAATGTATGATGCTCTTCCAACACTTGGAAACATGTTTGGATTTAACAGTCCTTATGCATTAGGACATGATATTTTTAGTGTTGATGAAAATGTTGTTGTATTCCCAGATGGAAATTGGTTAACTAATAAAATGTATTATAATACACAAAAAGAACAATGGTTATTGTTAGAAACAGAAGAGCCTGTAGAGGCTGATTACATTAGTGATTATAGTGAATATGCTGAAACAGTTATTTCTATTTCTGATTCTATTATTACTTATGATTTGATAAAACGTACAGCAGAATCAGAAGAATTACTAGAGCAATATAATAAGAATGAATAGGATGATAATGAATGCAAAAGAAGAAAAAGTCAGGTAGTAATAAAAAAATAGTAAGACTTGTAATTATATTTATATTGATATTATTTGTTATGCTCGTAGGATATAATTTATTTGGTAAGAAAAAATCTGGCAAAATAAAACAAGCTGTCAAAGTAGAAGAAACAATTGAAGATTATGGTTATGAATTAGAAGATAATGAAACTGAGTATTATAAGAGTTTGTTTCAAGATTTAAAAATAATTTTAAATGAAGATGAAATAGATGAAGAAAAATATGCTTCAGTAATATGCCAATTGTTTCTTGCTGATTTCTTTAATTTAGATAATAAAATTAGCAATAATGATATTGGCGGCACACAATTTATTTATGAAAGCTTTAGAGAAGATTTTGAAAAATTAGCCCAAGAAAGTATTTATCATTATGTGGAAAATAATATTTATGGGGATAGAAAACAAGAACTTCCTATTGTAACAGAAGTATCAGTAGTTGATATAAAAGAAGCCTCTTATACTTATTTAGATGAAAGTGATGATAATGCTTATCAAATTGATTTAAAAATTATTTATGAAAAAGATATGGGTTATCAAGAAGATGTAACATTAGTTTTAGTACATCATAATGAACGTTTAGAAATTATTAAGATGATGGAATAAAGTAGGAAAAATTCTAAATTTATAAAAATTACTAATAATTATTATAAATTTATTGTAATGAAATAAATATTAAAGTAAGAGATGTACCATGGAAAATAATGAAATAAAAAAGCTAAAAACCATCTTTTGGATAATTTTTTTTCCTTTATAAGTAAAAATAAAATTTTCGTATTTGTTATTTTTGTAATTGTTCTAATTATTAGTATAATAATTGTCAGTTTAATTTTGAGTAATAACAAGAAAGATAAAAATGAATCAAAATTTAATCAATGTATTTTAACTTTTGATTCTAATGGTGGAAGTAAATTAGAATCTCTAAATAGGTATCCTGAAAAGGAAGGTTTTACCTTTATTGGAGGGAATTATATGAGTCAACCATTTCAATTTGATGAGATAATTAATGAGGATATTATTCTTGTAGCGGATTATATGCCTTTAGACGAAAGCAAAATTATTGTTGTTTCTTTTGAAACAGATGGTGGAACTGGAATTTATACATACCATTATACAGTTTACAAAGATGGAATTTATATTGGAGATTATAGTAGACAAGAAATGCTTCTATCATATGCAAGTGGAAGCTATAGGATAGATTATACTGTTACAGATAGTAATGGAAAAAATATATCTGGTTTTTCAACTACCACAATAAGTTAATAAATATTATGTATGAAAAAAGATGATAAAATTTAATATCATCTTTTTTCTATTTATATAATTTTAATTGTTTTGTTTCAGTATTTAATGCGATTTCTTCAGATTTCATTAGATTTCCATATTGTTTTTCATCAACACAATAAATTTCAAATAATAATGTTCTTTCATCTTGTTTTGAAGCAATTATAAATAATGGACAAAAATGAAACCCTTTTTTATATAATATGAATGATAAGATACCAGTAGCTTCATTAGACAGAGAAGGTATATTTATTTTACGTTCTTCTTCCATGAATTCATAATAATGGTGGTGTCCTTCTAATTTTATTATTTCTTTTGCCTCATCTATGTTAGCTTCTTTTAGTTGATTTATTGGATGATATATGCAAATATCTGCTTTATTATCCCAATTTAAAAGTACTTTCTGCATTCCTAAAATTTCAAGTTTAGGTTCATTACCAAAAAAATAAGGAATTATTTTTGGATAAGTACGAATAGCCGTATAGTCGTGATTTCCTAATAATAATTTTGTTGTAAGCTCACTCGGCATACATTGTAAGGCAGTACATAATTCATTATAAACAACTTCATATTTTTTATCGTGATTTACTGAACATGCTTCTAATAAATCACCAGCATGTACAACTGTTTTTATGTTTTGTTGTAATGCTTTATTATAAGCTATTGAAATTAATCGCTTATTTTCAGTGCGTGCATTACCATGATGTGTATCTGATAGGAACATCAGTTTATCTCCTGTAATAGTTGTTTTACAAGTTGGATATTTGTTACTGTAGGAAGCTTCACGTCTTATAAGTAAATATTGTAAATACTGATATTCTTCCTTGGTTAATAATTCTGTTTCCATTTTTTTTAATAGATAGGAAATCCACTCTAATTCTTCTTTTATTTTATCCATAGATTTTTCCTTCTTTCTGGTTTGTTATTATATATTAAATTAAGTTATATGTCTATATGATTAGAAAAAATAAAGCTCTAAATAACAATTTTCTTGAAAGTGATTGGTTGGAGTTATGGACTAAGTATGACAGATGAACTAGTAATCGATGCATTTAACAAAGCATTAGTTAATCGAGGTTAGGAAAGTGGTGGAATATTCCATTCAGATAGAGGAAGTCAGTATACATCGAATAATTATGAAGACATATTATTAACCATAAAAATACAACACTCATATAGTAAAAAAGGATACCCATATGATAATGCAGTAGAAGAAGCAACATATAAGATAGTGAAAACAGAATTTGCTTATAATCAACGATTTGAAAGTTTTGAAGAATTGGAACGTGAATTATTTGATTATGTAAATTGGTACAATAACATTCGAATACATGGATCACTAGATTACCAGATGTCTGCCCAATATCGTTTACAACTGTCTTTATAAAAATTGTCTAAAAAAATGTTGACAATCCAGATTTTATTGGCAATAAACTAAGATTCGAATTATATAAAGCTAAGTTTTCATTCTGTAGTTTTGATTATTCTATATGAATTTAATATAGGACAATGATTATAAATTAATTGTAGTATGAGTAATATTATAAGCATAATGATCTTTTCATTAAAAAAAAACATTAATTTTATTTTATTTTACACTTCACTTGCATAAAATAAAGTGTAAATAAATTTTTTTATTGACAATCATATTTTATTTCGGTACAATAAATATGTACTTGAAATTGGGTCTATAGCCAAGTGGTAAGGCGTGGGACTGCAACTCCCTGATCGTTGGTTCAAATCCGACTAGGCCCTCCAATTTTTGCAGGTGTGGTTCAATGGTTAGAATATGGCCTTGCCAAGGCTAGGATGCCAGTTCGATTCTGGTCACTTGCTCCAGTGATGTTTCTGTTCGAACTTTTATGGTTTGAACTCGATATATATATCAATCCGTTTGGGTTGATTTTTTTGTCTAAAGAAAACCCCCAGATAGTCTGGGGGTTCGATAAAGCTTTAGC
>CANSDD010000051.1 GCA_947645535.1 uncultured Mycoplasmatota bacterium | reverse complement strand
AGATGGACAGAAGAAGAAGAAACATTGCTATCTGATTTATGGGGAATAGAATCAATTGAAAAAATTGCGAATAAATTAAATAGAACGATATATTCTATCACAAATAAAGTTCATGACCTTGGACTTGGCTCACAAATAGACAATAACTATGATGGACTTAAAATTCATGAGATATCTGATATATTAGGAGTTAATCGAAATGTTATTTTAACATCATGGGTAAGTTTAGGATTAAAGTTAAATTTTAGAAGAAAAGTTTTGAATTTTGGTATAAAGTGTTTATTTTTGGAAGAATATATAAGGTTTTAATAATATTGTACTACCAATTTACTACTTTTAAATGAAGTTTCTTTTCAAAATTATTGAATTATTTAAAACTAGTGATATAATACTAATTACTTAAGGAGGTTTTAGAATATGAAAATAATTACTAATAATGTTGCATATGTTCAAAAAAATGATATTGTATGCTTAAATCAAACTGATTTAGCAATACCAGCATCTATATTTATGAAAGTTTTTGGTAATGGTATAGTTATTATTAATGATAGTAATAGATATGAATTTGTAGAATTTGATGCACCTGAAGAAATTGAATTTTTTAAAGGCATTGATTGGATGATAGATTATAATGAAGTTAAAGATTTATCAGAAGAAGAAACTACTGCATTAGGTCAAAGTATTGCAGAAGAAAAAAATAATATTGCTCAAAGATTTAATTCTATGACACCAGAAGAAAGAAAAGAGAATATGAATATGGTATCTCAATGCGAATTGCTTGATTTCAAAATGTATTCATTAAGAGATGTTTTATGGTTTAAACAAGGACATATAAAAATGGAATTACCAGAAGGTGTGGATTTACCTGCTGGATTTGAACAAGAAAAAGGTATTAGAAAATTAATCAAAACTATATTTAATAAAAGGAAGAATTAAATAAAATTATTGGGATAATTACTTTATAACCAGTAATTTTTTTGTTTATTAATTTAAATTAATATTTAAAAATTTTTGTGCTACATGCTTCAAGCTACATAATAAGGGTAATACTATACCTTATTATGGCGAAGACTTTAGTGGCTACGCCACTAGTCTCACCTACAAGACTATACTTCGATACTATGACATCGCATAGTATTTTTTAATATTTCAAATTAATACTTTAAAAACTTTCTGAATTTTACTACCAATTTACTACTTTTGAAAGCCAAAATATGAGAAATTATAAAAATATATGTGAATACCCTCCAAAAATAAAAATGCCGTAAATACTTATAAATAAAGAATATAATGATATTTAAAAACTTATAAAAAGATAGTCAAAAAATTATATAACTTTTAATTTAAAGATCAGATCATAGTACATATGCCTATGTAGAAATTAAGGATTTATATGCTTTCTTAGAAGCAAATCCAAATATATGGGATAGTAGAACTTTAGAGAAGAATATTTTAGGAATTGAACCAGAATGGTTAAAAGAAAAAAGAAGAAGAGACAGATTATCGCAAATAGGCGATTTTGGACTAGAAAGTTTAACCAAACAACAATTGTTATTAGCAAAGCAATATTTTTTAGATTTAAACCAAGAAAAGGAAGACAAAGAAAGTGCTAGTGGACCTAGATTATTGAAAACAAAAGAAATAAAAAAAAGGTGATTATAATGAGTAGAAAACTAACAGCAGATGAAACTAGAAATTGTTTAAGATTATGGCGAGAATATGCTGATGAAGAAGCATTAGAACTTTTAATAATTTGCAACAATGGACTAGTGAAACATATTGCTAAAAAATACTTAGGAAATGGTTTAACATTTGATGAGTTAGAAGCTGCTGGAATTGATGGACTATTTAATGCTATTAACAAGTTTGATTATGAAGAAAGAGCGATAGAAGGATTTAGTTCTTATATTTCTATTGCTATTGAAAATCAAATGAAGAATGAGCTAAGAAAATATAGAAAGCATAGTCATGTTTTAAGTCTTGATCAACCAATTGGACAAAATAAAGATGGAGATGAAATGAAAATAGAAGATATTGTTGGGACAGATGCAGAACAATTATTAGAAGATGTAATATCAGAAATGAAAATTGAAATTGTTCGCGAAGCATTACAGTGCTTGACTTCTAGAAAACAACAAATTATTTTTTTACGATATGGACTTGATGATGTTCATAAAAAAACACAAAATGAAGTAGCAGAAATATTTGGATGTTCTAAAGCAACAATAGCAAAACAAGAACAAAAAGCATTAGTCAAAATGAGACACCCAAGAAATACTAGAAAATTAAAAGATTTTATAGATGATTAAAAGAAAGGTAATAGAGGGAACCTACTACCTTTTTATATATTTTTTGGAATAAGTTTTTCTAAATATTCTAATATCTCTTGTTTCGTATAATGATTACTATTTCTTAACCATTCCGTTCCTACATTAAAAACAGCACCCAAATAGAATTTGGCGATAATATCACTAGGTACATTTTTATGATTTTTTTCCTGTTCAATTCTTTTTTTTATTTCTTCATTTAATGTGTCATATACCATATCCATAATGACACTATTTTTATTATGAATTATAATCGCACTATAAATTTCTCTTTTACTATCAACATGATTTAAGAATATCTTTAACATTTCTAAATAATATTCTTTTGAATTTGAAATATGAGGATTTGTAGTAAGTTCTTCTGATAAAGAAGTTTTTAAAGTACTAATTAAGTCTGCAAATAATTCATATTTGTCATTGTAATGTGCATAAAAAGTAGAACGATTGATTAGTGCTTTCTCACAAATATCCGATACTTTAATTTCTTCAAATGTTTTTTCTTTTAATAGATATAATAATGATTCATATAAGTTCTTTCTTGTTTTAATAATACGCAAATCTTTTTTTTCTTTCATTTCTATCACCTTATACAATATTATAAATCTTTTTATACAAAAGTAAAGTTAACTGTTAATATGTTGAATATTTAATAAACATTTTAACAAAAAACGTTGAATAAGAAACATACTATATTTTATGTTGCTCATTTTTTTATATTAAAGTAATAAAATACCTATTGATGGGAGGGATAATGTTGATGAAATTAAAAAAATTTATTACAAATCATAGTGTTTTAGTTGTTATAATTTCTTGTTTTTTATTGATTCCGTCTATGATAGGATATTATAAAACAAAAGTAAATTATGATATTTTAGTTTATTTACCAGAAGATATTGAAACAATTAAAGGACAAAATATTTTAACGGATGAATTTGGAATTGGTGCCTTTTCATTTGTATCAGTAGAAAATATGTCAAATTATGATATTTTAACACTAGAAAATAAGATAAAAGAAATAGAGGGAGTGCAAGAGACAATTAGTATTGCTGATATTACTGATACAGTAATTCCTGAATTTATGATTCCAGAAGAAATAACAGAAAAAATATATCATGAAAATGAAACTGTTATATTAGTTACATTTAGTGGTTCTATTTCTGCGGAGTCAACAATGAAAGCAGTAGAAGATTTAAGAGAGATAGTAGGGGATGCAAGTAATGTTAGTGGAATGACAGCTATGGTGCTTGATACTAGAAATTTATCAGAACAAGAAATATTTGCTTATGTTGTGATTGCCGTTATCTTATGTATTATTGTACTAATGATAGCAACAAACTCTTATTTAGTTCCCTTTTTCTTACTTGGTAATATTGGTTTTGCAATTCTTTATAATATGGGAACAAATATTTTCTTAGGGCAAATTTCTTATATTACAAAAGCAATTACTGCTGTATTACAACTTGGAGTAACAATGGATTTTTCAATCTTTTTATATCACAAATATGAACAAGCAAAAGAAAAAGAGAAAGATAAGAAAAAAGCAATGCAACAAGCAATAGAAAGCACATTTAAATCAGTGATTGGATCATCACTTACAACCATTGCTGGATTTTTGGCTTTATGTTTTATGGATTTAACCTTAGGTACTGATATTGGTGTCGTTATGGCAAAAGGAGTACTTTGTGGACTTATTTCTGTACTAACTCTTTTTCCAGCACTCTTACTTGTATTTGATAAGTGGATAGAAAAAACCAAACATAAAGTTTATTTACCAAAATTTAAAGGATTACAGAAATTCATTGTTCACCACAATATTGTAATTCTTATTATATTTTTAATTTTATTAGTACCATCTTTTATTGGAAATAATAATGTAAAAGTATACTATAAATTAGATAAATCATTGCCAGAAGATTTATCTAGTACAATTGCAAATAAGCATTTAGCTGATACATTTCATATTGTATCACCAGAACTAATTCTGATTGATAAAGATTTGAAAATGAGTGATTTAGAAGAATTAGTAGAAGGATTAAAAAATATAGAAGGAATTGACCTTGTACTTGTCCCTAAATCAATTTTAGAATTTGGTATTCCAAACTTTATGTTACCAGAAGATATTGTGAAAATGATGGAAAATGATAAATATCAATTAGTAATTATCAATTCATTATATGAAATTGCTTCACCAGAATTAGAAAAACAGATTACAGAGGTAGATAGTTTAGTTAAAAAATATGATAAAAATGCGATTGTTGCTGGAGAAGGACCACTAATGAAAGATTTAACAACAATAGCTGATCATGATTTTAAAATGGTAAATTATGCATCTATTTTAGTTATATTTGTATTGATGTTATTTGTATTAAAATCAATCAGTTTGCCATTTATTTTAATCTGTGCGATTGAATTTGCTATTTTTCTTAATATGGCAATTGCTTATTATACTGGAGTAACATTACCTTTTATAGCCTCTATTGTTGTTGGCACCATACAGCTTGGGGCAACAATTGATTATGCGATTTTAATGTCAACAAAATATTTAGAAGAAAGAATCAATAATAAAAAAATAGAAGCTATGAAAAAAACATTAGAAACTACAGTACCATCTATTTTAGTGTCAGCACTTTGCTTCTTTGCAGCAACATTTGGAGTAGCTATTTACTCTAAAATAGATATGATAGGCGCTATTTGTAATTTATTATCTAGAGGAGCAATTATAAGTATGATAGTTGTAATTCTTTTATTACCAACACTATTATTACTATTTGATAAAGTAGTTATGAAAACAACAAAAAATATGAAGGAGGCTAAATAATATGAAAAAATGGAATAAATTACTGGCATTTATACTTGCAGGATGTATGTTATGTAATCCTCTTAGTGTTTATGCACTTATGAAAAATGAAACAGTTTATACAAGTTTAGATAGAGATGGAAATATTGTAGTATCAAGTGTTACTAATCATTTACTTGTAGATGATGAACTTAATATTGAAGATGAAACAGAATTAAAAGATATTTTAAATATTAATGGGAAAGAAACATTTACATTAAATCAAAATATATTAAAATGGAATGGTTTAGGGAAAGATATTTTCTATAGAGGAGTAACAGAAAAAGAACAGCCAATTGATGTAGAAATAGAATATTATTTGAATGACGAAAAAGTAAAACCAAAAGATGTTATTGGAAAAGAAGGAAATGTAAAAATCATATTAAATTTTAAAAATAAATTACAAAATAAAGTAAATGTAAACGGAAAAGAAGAAGTTATATATACTCCTTTTGTTGTAACAGCCGGAATGGTTTTAAATAATGAAAACAATAAGAATATTAAAGTAGAAAATGGAAAAAGTGTAGATAGTGGTTCTAGAACAATGATTGTTGGACTTTCTACACCAGGGTTATATGAAACTTTGAATATAGAAGAATTGAAAAAACTCAATAGCATTACCATTACATATGATACAACAAAATTTTCTCTTGGAAGTATGTATTTGGTAGCTACACCAAAGATAGTAGAAGAAAGTGATTTAAAAATATTTGAAGATTTAGAAAAACTATCAACAAGTATGAATATATTAAAAAATAGTATGGACAAAATCGAAATTGGTTCTAGTGAATTAAAGTTAGGAAGTGCATCTTTAACAAGTGGAGCAAATGAACTTAGTTCAGGATTAAAGAGTGCTCTTACTTCTGTAAATGCATTAAAAGATGGTGCTATTGTACTTAAAAATGGCATTACTGAATTTAGTACTACGATAAAAGGTGCTACATCTAGTTTAGAGGGAAAAGATATTGATTCATCAATAACAGGACTTAAAACTTTAAGTAGTGCGAATAAGGAAACTGCAAGTATTATGATAAAACAGATAGCAAGTCAGTTACAAACATTAGGAGTTATTCAAATCAATGATATGGATGATTTTAATGAAGTATATCAGGCAGTTACTTTATTTTATAATAACAATATTCAGGGAGTAGATGTCAGTAATTTATCTGCAGCACTTATTTCCGTAAAAACAAATTATGAATTAGTAAATCTTTTACTTTTAAATAGTAATACAATGAATGATATGGTATCTTCTTTGGGAGATATAAAAACATTAAAAGATTCAGTCCCAATGATTGAAGGAGTATTAGAACAATTAACATCAGGAACAGATACATTATCAAATGGATTATTACAGTTAGAAGAAGGTGTAAAAGCATTATCTTCTGGAGCCGATAGTTTAGCAGTCGGTTCTAAGACTTTAGATGATGGTATCAATACACTTGGAGATGGAATCTCTAAAATAAATAAAGAAGGAATCAGTCCATTATATTATTATTCAAACACAATTACTAATTATACTGGAAAATTAGAAGCAATGGCAAAATTGAGTACAGAATACAAAGGATTTGCTAGTAATAATTCTGATAGTACATTGTTTGTTTATATGTTAAAGTCAGTAAAATAAAGGTTAAGAAACATCAATCTGTAAAAAGATGTTTCTTTTCTTTGAAAAAATGAAGAAAATGTGCTAAAATAATAGAGCTTTAAAGGTGGAGAAAGAACATGGTATTAGACTTAAAAGAATATAAAGAAGCAGTTTGTAAAATAAAGAGTTAAAAATTTGTTTGCTAGAAGAATTTCATAGAGAAAAAGGGCGATTACCAAAAAGTAAAGAAGAGTATGAAACAGTAAAAATAGGCTCTTTTTTAATGAATGTTAAGCATGGTGAAACATCAATTACAACAACTCAAATGGAACGATTAAAAAAATTAGGTTTTATATTAGAAATACGAAAATAACAGAAAAACAACTTAGTAGAATAGAACTATTTTGTGAAATGAATGGAAAAATTCCAAGCCAGGAGAGCAATTAAATATAGAAAAAACAAAAGCAGGAGATATTTCACTTGAAATTAGAAATGAAAGAATAAAAATTACAGAAGAACAATGTATATATATAAATAAACAGGAGGAAATCATATGGCAGTAGAATTAAAACCACATAATAAAGAAGCATATGAAAAAATAGTAGAAGGACTGAAAGAAAAAAATAGAGTATCAGTAATTGAACCACCAGGAACAGGAAAAAGTTTTTTAGCCTTAAAATGGCTAGAAGATAATAAAGAGAAAAAAACATTACTACTAGTTCCGTCTTATTCTATTATTGTTCAGTATGAGGAACATATAAAAGCATGTGGATATGAGTTTACTGATTTTCCAAATGTTGCAATAATGACATATAGTACACTAATGAGTGAAGTAAAAAATGGAATAATACCAAAATTAGACCAAATTATTCTAGATGAATTTCATCGTTGTGGAGCACCAGAATGGGGAAGGGGAGTAAATACATTATTAGAACAAAATAAAGATGCTAAAGTATTAGGTTTATCAGCAACTCCAATCCGTTATTTAGATAAAAATAGAGATATGTCAGATGAAATATTTGAAGGAAATATAGTATTTCAGATGGACTTAACAGAAGCAGTAGCAAGAGGAATCTTACATTTTCCATTTTATATCAATGGAATTTATAAATTAGATTCTGATATAAAAAGATATGAAGAGAAAATAAATAGTTTAAATGATAATAATTTAAAAGAAGAATTAACAAAAAAATTGGAACTAGCCAAAAGAAGATTAGAGAAAGCAGAAAAATTAGATGAATTATTTTTTAAATATATGAAAAAGAAAGATAGTAAAAATATTATTTTCTGTAAAGATAAAAAACATATGGATAAAATGATAGAAGAAGCATATAAATGGTTTTCGAAAGTAAATCCAGAGATGGATATTTATTCAGTTTATCATGGAAAGAAAAATGATGAAGAAGAATTAAAAAAAATAGAAAGTTTTGAAGTATTAGAAGAACTAAGAGAAGTATTTGATACATTAAATGATATAGAGGATATGTTACAAACATATACAAGTAAAGAATATAAAATAAGTTTAGTAGAAGAATTTTATGAAGAATATGGAAGATTATGAAATGTGAAAATATAGATTTATAGAGCTATGAAAAAGATTTATTTAAACTAATCTCACTACTCTATTTTTTAACAATAGTTGTTTATCATGATACATAAATAATAGCTCTGTTTTGATGTATAAGTATCATTAAAAAGCTATTGTAATTATTTGTGAACTTAAGTTCCATTTAATAGTGGAATTTATTTCTATTTTTTTAAAATAATGTGAAAACAAAAAAAATTTAAACTTTTTAATGCATTTTTACAAAATGTATGCTATAATTACTTTCAGTTAATAAGGAAAGAGGTTTTTATGCCAAAAATAAAGGTATTTATAAAGTTGGAAAATAAGTTAAATAAAGAAGTTTTAGAAAAAACTTACCTTGGATACAAAAGAGATGATAAAATTATCTATCAAGATGAAAAAACAATAGTCACAATTTATAAAAAATCTAATACAATAGAAATGATTCGGAAAGAAGAAGATTTTGTAACACAATTATTGTTTAAAAAACATAGTATTCAAAAGGGAAAGATAAAAACAGAAGGAAAAATATTAGAATTTGATGTTGAAACTTCTATATTAGAATTTACTGAGAAATATCTTCATATTTGTTATAAAACAAAGATAGAAGAAGTAATGGGAAATTTTGAATTCCATTTAGAGGTGATAGAATGAAAGAAAGACTGAAAAATATCATTAGTAAAGCATTAGAAAAACAAGATATAAAAAAAGATATAGACGAAATTGTTATTGAAATTCCAAAAGAAAGAGATAACGGAGATTATTCTAGTAATATTGCAATGCAATTAACCAAAGAATTACATAGAAATCCTAGGGAAATTGCTGAAGAGTTGAAAGAAAAAATCAATGATGAACAAATTGTAAAGATAGAAGTTGCAGGACCAGGATTTTTAAATTTTTTTGTTAAAAAAGATTATTTGTTTGAAAATATAAAAACTATATTAAATCAAAAAGAAAATTATGGGAAAAGTAATATTGGAAATAAAGAAAAATTAAATATTGAATTTGTAAGTGCAAATCCAACAGGAATTTTACACTTAGGTCATGCAAGAGGAGCAAGTTATGGTGATTCTTTAGCTAGAATACTAGAGTTTGCAGGATATGATGTAACAAGAGAATATTATATCAATGATGCTGGAAATCAAATTCATAATTTAGAGTTATCTATCATAGGAAGATATGAGGAGGTTTGCGGTCGACCTTCTACGCTTCCAAAAGAGGGATATCATGGAAAAGAAATTATTGATATTGCAAAAGAATTAAAAGAAACATATGGCGAAAATGGAATAGATTCTAGTATTGTAAAACAAAAAGGTTTAGATTATTTGCTTGGACAGATAAAAAAAGATTTGACCAATTTTAGAGTATCTTTTGATATATGGAGTAGTGAAAAAAGTATTTATGAAAAAGGTCTTGTAGATAATGTAAAAGAAGAACTTCAAAAAAAAGGGTATACTTATGAAGAAAATGGTGCATTATGGTTAAAGACAAGTATGTTTGGTGATGAAAAAGATAGAGTTATTGTAAAAGCTGATGGAAGTAATACATATTTATTACCTGATATTGCATATCATAAAGATAAATATTCTAGAGGATATGATAAGTTAATTGATGTATTTGGCGCAGATCATCATGGTTATATTGCTAGATTAAAAGGTGCTTTAGCTATGCTTGGAGAAAACCCAGAAAAATTAGATATTGCAATATTACAGATGGTACGTTTGGTTAGAGGAAAAGAAGAAATTAAGATGAGTAAGCGTACTGGTAATGCAGTAACAATCAATGAACTTGTAGACGAAGTTGGACTAAATGGAGTGAGATACTTTTTTCTAGCAAGGTCAATTGATACACAGATGGATTTTGATTTAGAGTTAGCAACTAAACAAAGTAATGAAAATCCAGTTTATTATATTGAATATGCTCATGCTAGAATATGTTCTATTTTAGAGGAATATAAAGAAAAAGAAGAAATTGAGCATTTTGAAACAATTACATCTTCTTATGCGATAGAACTATTAAGCAAAATGTATGAATTTAAGAATATTGTGGAAATAGCTGCTAGAAAAAGAGTACCACATATGATTACAAATTATGTGTATGACTTAGCTACTTTATTTCATACATTCTATGCTCATGAGAAAGTTTTAACAGAAGATAAAAAATATACAAATGAGCGAATACATCTGATTGAAGCAGTTGGAATTGTAATAAGAAATGCTTTAGCTTTAATTGGAGTAGAAGCTAGAAATAAAATGTAGGAGGAACATTATGAAATTAAAAGATATGCCTAAAGCAGAATTAGAGATACTTTCTTATACTGATTTAACATATATGTTATTAAAAGAAAATAAAAAGCCGATGAATACACCAAGTATTTTTAAGGAAATATGTAATTTATTAGGATATACTGATGAAGAATATTCTAATAAAATAGGAGATTATTATACATCACTTACAATTGATAAGCGTTTTGTCTTATTAGAAAGTGCTGAATGGGATATTAGGGATCATCATTCTGTTGAGCTTGTTCTTGACGATGAAGAAGAGGAAGATGAAGTAATACTTGAAGAAAGCGAAGAAGACGAAGAAGAGGAAATAGAAGAAGAAAATGAAGAGGATATCGATTCTGATATTATTGATGATGATTTAGATGATGCAGATGATGATTTGGAAGATTTGGCTTTAGTAGAGGAAGAAGGTGAAGAAGAGGAACTATAATAGTTTCTTTTTTTAGTGCTATTCTGATTCAGAAAATATCAAAAATAGAATATGTTTAGAAACATAAATAGTTGTTAGAAATTGATAGAGGAAAATAAAAAGACAGAACTATATCTGTCATAAAATTTATTATTTATTATCTGAATTAAATGGTTTTTTTTGAAAGATAGAGTATACTTTTTGTTTTGGTTTTTCTTCTCCTTCAGTACTCATTTCAGTTTCTTCTTGTACCACAATTTCACTATTAAGTTGTTGTTTTTCTGTTTCTATTGTTTGTACTTTCTCAAGTGATTTTTCTAAAGTATGTGCACTTTTACCATTAGTAAATGATTCTAAAATTCTTTTTTGCTCTTGTAACTCTAACAAAATCATACTAACTTCTTTTATTTTCGCACTAATACTTTTACTTAGCCCTTTTTCTTCTTCATAAACAGTTTTTTTATTATTTGATAACGCATTTTTACCTAATTTTTTATTTAGATTATGAAATGCTTTTGTATAATTTCTATTTCGTTTTATCATATATCCACTAGTAATAACAGCGCTTACAATGAAAGGCGCTAAAACACTAGTTAAAACGGACTGATAAGTTACTAGTTCTGATATCATAGGAGCCATAAAAATGAATATGGAAAGTAGACTAGCAATTCCTGCAGAAGCTAGAATATCAAAAAATTTATCTGCTTTTGAACGGTTAATCTTCCAAAACATTTCATGTAATGTTTGCTTTGTTACTAATACATCTAATTCTTCTTGTTTTTCCCTTAAAAGTTTAGAAAGAGCTAAGACTGTATTTTTTGTTTCTTTATGGGGTTGACTTATTTTTTTCTCATTTTTAGTTGAAAGTGAAATCATTTGATTTATCATTAAAGAATCAATTGTTTCTTTTATAGCACATTTTTAATTATATGCTTTTTCAAGTTCAATACTATATGTTACTTGTTCTTCTAGTTTTTCTGTTTCTGTTCTCGCATTTGAAAAAGAAGTAAAACGTTTTTTTAAGAGACTGCTGAAAAAGTAGTATCAAAAAAAACTGATATTTCAAAATTTATATTTCAGAATATCAGTTTTTTGATATTTTCATAAAAATTGTAAATAT
>CANSDD010000050.1 GCA_947645535.1 uncultured Mycoplasmatota bacterium | reverse complement strand
ATCTTCCTTCTTTTTTTTATTTTTACTCTATGTTTCACGTGAAACTTTTATCTTCCTTCTTTTTTTTATTTTTACTCTATGTTTCACGTGAAACTTTTATCTTCTTAGTAAACAAAAAAAAGAGATTACATCTCTTTTTCTGATGATTCAGATTTTTCTGAATTTTCAATTACTTCTTCTTCTTCATTTATTTTCTCTATCACTGCTGCAGTCGCCACTTGTTGACTATCTTTTAAATTGATTAGTTTTACACCTTGGGATACTCGCCCAGTTTTAGAAATTTGATCTAATGATATTCTTATAATTATTCCATTATTCGTTATAATCATTAAATCTTCATCTCCATGAACTGATTGGAAAGCCACTATATTACCATTTTTTTCAGTTATATTTAATGCCTTAACTCCTTTGCTTCCCCTGTGAGTCATTCTATATTCAGATAATGAAGTTTGCTTTCCATAACCATTTTCTGTTACCACTAATACTTTCTGGTTATCTTCGGCTATTTCACAACCTACAACATTTCCTTCTTCTACTTCTATTCCTTTTACTCCTGAGGCACTTCTCCCCATAATTCTAATTTCATTTTCATCAAAACGAATCATTCTTCCATTTGAAGATGCAATTAAAATTTCATTATTTCCAGCAGTTTTCTTTACTGCTATCAATTCGTCATCTTCTCTTAATGAAATTGCAAGTTTTCCGTTTGTTCGAATATTTTCAAATTCAGATAATTCTGTCCTTTTTACAATTCCCTTTTGCGTACAGAACACTAAATATTTCGCAGCATCAGCATTACTCACTTTTAACATTGCTTTTATTTTTTCATCTTTTTCTATTGCCAATAAGTTGATAATTGGAAGCCCCTTTGATTGACGAGCAAATACTGGAACTTCGTAACCTTTCATTCTATAAACTTTTCCTTTATTAGAGAAGAATAGAATGTAATCGTGAGTTGTCATAGAAAGAATATTTTCTACAAAGTCTTCTTCGTTTGTAGTCATACCTTTTACTCCTACTCCACCTCTATTTTGTATTTTATATGTTTCACTACTAACTCTCTTTATATAACCTTTATTTGTTAATGTGACAACTAAATCTTCAACAGGAATTAAAGATTCGTCATCAATATAATCAATAGCTGTCATATCAATAGATGTTCGTCTTTCATCTGCATATTTATTTTTTATATCTAATAATTCTTGTTTTATAATGTCTAAGACTTTTTGTTCACTACTTAATATTGCTTTTAAATCTTCTATTACTTTTAGCAAGTTAGCAAGTTCCTCTTCTATTTTAGCTCTCTCTAAGCCTGTTAATCTTCTCAATTTTAATTCTAGAATACTATCTGCTTGAATCTGTGTTAAATTGAAATTGCTCATCAATGATTCTCTTGCTTCGTTATCAGTTTCAGATTCTCTAATTATCTTAATAACTGCATCTAAATTATCAAGTGCTATTTTATATCCTTCTAATATATGAACTCTTGCTTCTGATTTTTTTAAGTCAAATCTTGTTCTTCTTATAATTACTTCTTTTTGATGATCTATATATTTAGAAATTATATCTTTTAAAGGTAAGGTTTTTGGTGTTCCATTATCAAGCATTAAAAATATAATTCCATAATTATTTTGGAATGCTGTATGTTTATATAAATTATTTAAAATAACTTGTGCATTAGCATCTTTCTTTAATGTTATTGTAATTTTAACACCATCTTTTAAATCGGTATGATAATCTGCTATACCTTCAATTATTTTATTATGTACTAATTCAGCTACTTTGTTCTTTAAATCCATTGTATTAACACCATAAGGAACTTCTGTTATAACTATTTGTGTGTGATTTCCATGCTCTTCAATAGAAGCTCTACTTCTTATAGTGATTGATCCTCTACCAGTTTCATAGGCTTTTCTTATTCCTGAATTACCTAAAATAATGCCACCTGTTGGAAAATCAGGTCCTTTAATATGTTGCATAAGACCTATTGTATCAATATCTGGATTATCAATATAAGCAACACAACCATCTATTACTTCACCTAAATTATGTGGTGGAATATTCGTGGCCATACCTACTGCAATTCCCATTGAGCCATTGACAAGAACATTGGGAAATCTACTAGGTAATACTTTTGGCTCTTTACTAGTTGCATCAAAGTTATCTTCCATATCAACTGTATCTTTATTGATATCTTTTAATAATTCTAATGATATTTTAGATAATCTTGCTTCTGTATAACGATATGCTGCTGCTCCATCTCCTTCAATATTACCAAAATTACCATGTCCATCTACTAACATATATCTTTGATTGAAATCTTGAGCTAAACGAACCATTGCTTCATAAATAGAAGAATCTCCATGTGGATGATAATGTCCCATAACATATCCAACTGTTGTTGCAGATTTTTTATGAGGCTTATCAGGAGTATTTCCTTCTTCGTACATAGACCATAAAATTCTTCTATGTACTGGTTTTAATCCGTCTCTCAAATCAGGTATCGCACGTGATGTTATGACACTCATTGAATAATCAAGAAATGAACTTCTAACTTCATTTACAATATTATTTTCTGATAAACTATCTCTTTCGTGAAATTTATCATTAAATTCTTCTTTTTTAATTTCTTCATGATTGTTTTCTACTATTTTTTCTTCATTGTTTTCCACTGCAATTCACCCCCTATATATCTAAGTTTTCCACATATCTTGCATTTTCTTCAATAAATTCTCTTCTAGGCTCTACTTCATCACCCATTAATTTTTCAAATATTGCATCCGCTGCTACACAATCATCTACAGTTATTTTTCTAAGTGTACGTTTTTCAATATCCATAGTTGTTTCATTTAATTCTTCAGCATCCATTTCCCCCAATCCTTTCATACGTGCTATTTCCGCCCTAGCTCGTACATTATCAGGTAAACTTGCCAAGTATTCTTCTTTTTCCTTTTCGTCCAGAACATATTTTCGTGTTTTCCCATGCATGATTCTAAATAATGGTGGTTGGGCTGCATATATATGACCAGCCTCCACTATAGGTCTAAAAAATCTATAGAAAAGTGTTAATAATAATACACGAATATGAGAACCGTCAACATCGGCATCAGTCATGATAATTATTTTGTCATATCTTAGCTTTGATAAATCAAATTCATCACCAATACCTGTACCAAATGCTGTTATAATTGTTCTTATTTCTTCATTTCCCAAAGCCCTATCAAGACGTGCCTTTTCAACATTTAAAATTTTACCTCTAAGTGGAAGAATAGCTTGAGTCATAGAATCTCGGCCTTTTTTCGCACTTCCTCCAGCCGAATCTCCCTCGACTATAAATATTTCTGATACTTTTGGGTCTTTACTCTTACAATCAGATAATTTCCCAAAAAAATTACTAATTGCTAAATCACTTTTTCTAGTTATTTCCCGAGCTTTTTTTGCAGCATTACGTGCACGACAAGCAAGCATTGCTTTTTCTACTATTTTCTTTGCTTCATCTGGATTTTCAAGCAAAAACTTTTCGAATCCTTCAGAGAAAACGTTGTCTGCTAGTTTTCTTACTTCACTATTTCCCAATCTACCTTTTGTTTGACCTTCAAACTGAGGATTAGGATGCTTACATGATATAATCATTGTTAATCCTTCTTTAACATCATCACCTGTTAAAGATTCATCTTTTTCTTTTAAAATTCCATTTTTTCTAGCATAGTTATTGATTACCCTAGTTAATGCTCTCTTTACACCTTCTTCATGTGTTCCACCATCATGTGTATTGATATTATTTACAAAAGAATAAATATTATCATTATAGCCAGTATTATATTGAAGAGCCACTTCAAACATAACATTATCTTCTGTTCCTTCTAAATGAATAATATTTTCATGAATTGGTGTTTTTCCTTGATTGATAAACCTTACATATTCTGAAATTCCACCTTCATAAATAAATGTTTCTCCTGTCGTATCTTCGTCGTCTCTATCATCTCTTATTGTTATTTTTAAACCTTTATTTAAAAAAGCTAATTCTCTGATTCTAACTTTTAATGTATTATAATCATATATATCAGTATCAAAAATTTCTGGATCTGGTTTAAATGTTACTACTGTTCCTGTACGATTGATATCACACTTATCAATTACTTTCAATGGTTCTGTTGTATGTCCTCCATTTTCAAAACGAATATAATTAATGTTGCCATTCTTATATACTTTCACTTCCACCCATTTTGATAAAGCATTAACTACTGATGCCCCTACACCATGTAATCCTCCAGAAACTTTATAGCCTCCACCACCAAATTTTCCACCTGCATGAAGTACTGTATAAACAGTTTCCACAGTAGATATTTTGGTTTTTGGATGAATATCCACAGGAATACCTCTACCATCATCTTTTACGGTTATTGAATTTTCTTTATTTATAATAACTTCAATGTTATTACAATATCCTGCTAGCGATTCATCAATTGCATTGTCCACTATTTCCCAAACTAAATGATGTAATCCTTTTACATCTGTAGTACCGATATACATTCCAGGACGCTTTCTAACAGCTTCTAATCCTTCTAAAACTTGAATATCGGAAGCATCATAATGTTCATTATTTTCCATGTTCTTCTCTCACCTCTGTTATACTTTTTATTGCACCATCTTTTATTTCTATCAATTTAGCTGTTTCTAAAATACCTGATTCTATATTATTAACTTCTGTTGTTGTAATAATTGTTTGAATATCTCCATTAATATAAGTCAATAAATTATTTTTTTTCATATCATCTAATTCACTGAAAACATCATCTAACAATAAAATAGGTTTACTATTACAATACCCATTAAAAATAGAAATCTCTGATAGTTTTAATGATAATATAGCCATTCTCTGTTGCCCTTGTGAACCAAATTTTTTTAAATTTTTATCATCAAGCCAAAAAGAAATATCATCTTTATGAGGACCTATTATTGTTGTTCGCAATTTATATTCTTGATATTTTCCTTCATTAAATTTTTGCTTTAATATTTCCTTAATTTCTTCTATTGTCATATTTTCCAATATAAAAGTACTTTCATATTTTATATGGAATTTATCTTTTCCAGAAATATCTTTAAATATTCTTTCACAATTATCATTCAGCTTCTTTATAAATTTCATTCTCATCTTATAAAGAAATGCAGCCTTTTCTATTAAATATTCTGTTAAAGCTGAAAAATATGGATGTTCTAAACCACTAAATGAGGTCATATTTTTCAAGGAATCATTTCTCATTTTTAATAATCGATTATAGTCATTCAATATAGTAAAATAATTTCGATCTAATTGACTTATTTCCATATTGATATACCGTCTTCGTAAATCTGGCGCTCCTTTTATAATTTCTAAATCTTCTGGATAAAATATCACAATATTTAGATTAGAAATATAATCTGATAATTTCTTAATTTCATTTCCATCAATAAAACATTTCTTTTTTTTCTGTTCTATTACCACTTCATAATTTGTGGATATTCCATTTTTTTCAACTCTTCCAGATACTTTAGATATTTGTTTTTCATCTTTTATTAAATTGTGATCAATAAAAGAACGATGCGATTTTGTAAGGGCTAATACATAAATACTTTCCAATAAATTAGTTTTTCCTTGAGCATTATCTCCATATATAATGTTAATTCCATTAGATAAGGAAACTTCTATGTTTTCATAATTACGAAAATTGCCAAGTTTAATTGAATGTAAAATCATGAAATCTCCTCTTTTCCCGTTTTTATGCTCAGTATAAGTTTTTTTAAAAAGCTATGTACACCTATACATACATATTATTATATCATAAAATAATCGCAAATAATAGAAAAAGCCTTAAAAATAAGGCTTTTTAAACGTTTTTTTATGCTAATTTTCTCTTGCGATGCATCACCTCTAGCATTGTAGCTCTCATAATTTGATTTTCTAAAGAGCCACAAGATATTTCTAATTCTATTTTCTTGCCATTTTTGAAATTTATTTGTGTTACATACCCTTTTTTAAAATAATTCTCAATATGATTTAATGATAACCATGCACAATCTTGTATTCTTGGTGATGCTGTTGGAAAAAATATTAATTCCAATGATTCTTCTACAATAATTGGAGATTTATAGTTAACTCCTATTAAATTTTTGGTTCCTTCATGCCTTCCAGAGTATGAACTTCCGAAAAATTTACAACTATCTTCAATAATTCCTGTTGTTGATTGATGAATTAAAAAGTTATCCTCTACTTCTATTATTTGGGAAATATTTTCCGCAACTGGAATAATAGCAATTGTTCTAGAATTAATCTCATATTTTTCTTTCATAATTATACCCTCCTAAAGATATTCTTCCACAAAAGAACATCTTTGACCTCTCTTATATACTATTTTTTTCAAAAAAAATGTCAAAAAAGATACAAAATATAAAAAAAGCTAAAAAAAAAAGACAAATATTATCTTTTTCTAATATGTTCTGATTGGTAAGATCAATTGAATTAAATCATCTATATCGATATTTTTTATGATTATTGGCTTCACATCACCATTAAATAATAACTGAACATCCTCTGCATCAAATGCTTTTAATGCATCCATCATATATTTAGAACTAAATGCGATATTGATTTCTTCGTCGCTAGTATTTATAATTTCTACCTTATCTTCTACATTTCCTATTTCGGGAATATTTGATGATATCGTAGCAATGCAATCTTTCGTACTTAATTTTATTGTATTTTTATCAGCTTCGTTTGTCAATAAAGAGGCTCTATCAATAGAATTATATAAAGCAGACAAATTTACTTTAAAATCCATTGTAAAATCTATTGGTATTAGTTTTGATGTATCTGGATAAGTTCCATTGATTAGTCTAGACATCATTATAATAGAATCAAATTTAAAAATAATTTTATTATTAAAAATATGTAATTCTATATCTTGTTCTTCTTCATCAAATAATTTAATAAGTTCGTTTAAGTTTTTTGTTGGTACTATTATATTAATGTTTTCTGTTAATATTGTTGATAATTCAATTTTTTTCTTAGCTAAACGATAAGAATCAGTTGCGGTACATTCTAATATGTTACCATCTATTTTAAAATTAATTCCTGTTAAAACTGGTCTAGATTCTTGTGTCGATGTGGCAAATGCTGTTTGGTTGATAATTGTTTTAAATAATTTTTTTGCAATAGTAATAGGAGTTTTATTATCTTCTAATTCTAGATCTGGAAACTCTGAAGCATTATTACAATTTAATGTAAATGAAGAATTAGTTGTTGTAATATATATTTTAGAATCCATTACTTCTTCAATATTTATGATGTCATTAGGTAATTTTCTTACTATTTCATATATATATTTTCCAGAAACAACAATATCACCTGTTATTTCTATATTTTCTATATCTTTTTTATCAATGAAAGTTTTAATCGCGATTTCATTATCTGTACTCATTAAATATAGACCTTCTGAGGTTAATTCAAATTTTATACAGTTTAAAATGGGAATAAGGTTTTTACTAGATATCCCCTTTATAACATAATTTAAATGTTTTAATAATATATTTTGTTTAATCATCAATTTCATATTAAAATCCTTCTTTCTTTTTATTATTTAATATTTTATTATTTAATATTTTATTATTTAATATTTTATTATTCTTATTATTATTGTGGAAAATGTGGAAAAAAAGACAATCTTTTATATATAAATACTTAAAGTAAAAATATATACTGTGGAAACTTATGAATGTAAATTTACATTGTCTACATAGCTTGTTATTTTATTTGACTTATAATCTTATTTATCTCTTTTTCAAGATTAGCATCATTTTTTATTTCTGCCTTAATTTTGTCAACTGAATACATAACAGTTGTATGATCTTTTCCACCAAATACACTTCCTATTTTAGGTAGTGATTCTTCTAATACTGTTCTGCAAATATACATAGCTATTTGTCTTGGTACTGCAATTTTAGATACCCTCTTTTTACTTTTGATTTCTTCTACTGTTACATTATAGTTACTAGCTACAAGCTGTAAAACTTGTTCTATTTTATTTTTTGAAATGATACTTTTTACAAAAAAATCTTTTAATGCATCAATTGCAAAATCCAAAGTAATATCCGCTCCATTCATAGTTGCTGAATAAGCAAAAATTCTAGTGATTGCTCCTTCTAATTTACGAATGTCTGAAGTACAATTACTGGCAATATATTCTTTGACATCTTGTGGTAAAGGTTTAACCATATCATGTCCTTCTATTTTTTTATCAATAATATCCATTCGAAGTTTGAAATCAGGGGGCAAGATATCAATTGTTAACCCCCAATTAAATCGTGTTCGAAGTCGTTCCTCTAATTTTTTTAAATCATCTGGAGAACGATCTGACGATATGACAATTTGTTTGTTGTTACAATGCAGTTCATTAAATGTGTTAAAAAATTCTTGCTGAGTTTTATTTGCAATTTCCAAATATTGAATGTCATCTATCATAAGTACATCAATATCACGATATTTTCGTTTAAATTTTTCTACAGTATCAAAATTTGTATTGTCGTTATTTTTTCTATATATATTTAAAAAATCATCTACAAATTTTTCACTTGTTACATATAATACTTTCTTATGTGTTGTCTTATATATATAATTACCAATAGCATGCATTAGATGAGTTTTACCTAATCCGCTACTACCATATATAAATAGAGGATTATACATAAAACCTGGCTGTTCAGCAACAGCAATAGAAGTAGCTTTTGCAAATTTATTACTCTCCCCTACTATAAAATTTTCAAATGTATATCTGGGGTCTAAATTTGATTCAAATGTTGGATCATTTTCAGCTGATAAAACATTATTTGATTGTATTTCTACATTATTTACTAAATCTTCTTCAATTAAATATTCAAAATTAAATGTAGAACCAATTATTTCAGTAAATATTTCTTCTACTAAATCATTATAGTTTTCCTTTAAATGTTTTTTGTGCACAGGCATTGGAACCAATACTTTTGCACTATTCCCTTTTAAATCTAGAAGTTTTGTTTCAGCAAACCATGTTTCATATAACATTGGAGATAAACTCTCTTTTATTTTTTCTAGAAACATGTTCCATATGGTATCCAAGTCCATGAATGCACCCCCAGTCCTGTTTAATTACAACCATATTTTACAATATTTTTATGGGAAATAAAAGCAAAAACAAGAAAAAGTGGAAAAAAAGAAGCAAAACGAGTTTTCCACTTAGTTCTCCCCTACTCTTGTTATTGTAAAATAAATATTTCCCAAACTTTTACACAGAATATGTGGAAAAAATGTCAACATATTATTTCCCAAGTGTAAAACTTTTCCACAACCAATGTGGAAAAGTGTAGATTTACAGTAAATTCAATGGAAAATGAGTGCAAAAAACTGTGGATAAAAATGCAAAGTTTGGGAAATAATCGAATAAATAGGTGGAAAAAAGAAAATTTAACATATTGATTGACTTTATATGTGAGTTTTACTATAATACATAGCGGTGATGAGGAATGAAGAGGCAATTAGATGATATAGAACTAGAAGAGATTACTGGTTTTCATATTTTTCATAATTCATTAGTTGTAAAAACAAAAGAAGAATCATATACATATGAGTATGAGAGTAGTGTAGAGCTATTAAAAAGAATTTCTTATTTTTTGCGAAGATATGATGTGGAATATTATCGTAATGAAGATAACAAAGAAACATTGGTTTCAAAAGGACAAGGAAAAATAAACCCTGAAATGCAAAAATATAAAATGAAATACGCAATAATCCATTTTGGAGTAGGCTGTGCGATTCCATTTTTATTGCTACTTGGATTTTTGGGATTTATTATATTTGGAGTAGGGGAATTTGTATTATTAGTAGTTTTAAAGAAAGAATATGAAAGAATTATTTCTAAAATAAGCCAAACTACTAAAGTAGGTAAAACTACCGCAACTGTATTAAATACAGGATATGAATCTTTAAAAGAATGCGCATTATCTTATTTGAACCAATTATCCACAAAAATGCAAAATACAGAAATAGTAGAGTATCAATATATAGAAGAATTAGAACAAGCTTTCCAAAAAAGAATTGGTACTTATCCTATTAAAAAGTTTGACAAATAATGGTTTTATATATATAATGTTAAGAGCAACCAAATTTTAAAGTTCAGGAGGTGTGAAGATATGAAAAGAACTTATCAACCAAATAATAGAAGAAGAAGTAAAAAAATGGGCTTTTTAGCACGTATGAAAACAAAGATGATAAATAATCGTAGAAGAAAAGGACGTAAAGTATTAGCTCATTAAACCTACATCACTGATATGTTCAGTGATGTTTTGTTTATCTTATATATAGGGTAGAGGAGATATGGCACATGAAAAAAATAAATATATTAAGAAAGAATCTAGATTTTAGTAGAATAATTGAAAAAGCAAAACCATATAAATATAAGGATTATATTATATATAAGGAAGAGCATGAAGAAGGAATCACTCATTTTGGAATATCAGTAGGGAAAAAAGTAGGGAATGCTGTTACGAGAAATCGAATTAAAAGGCAAATAAAGAGTATAATTGATAAATATCCCTATAAAAATAACTTTAATTGTATTATAATAGTAAGGAAAGGAATTACAGAAAAAAAATTTTCTGAAATGGAAGAAGATTTAAAAGAAGTAATGACTAGACTACATATATTGGAGGAAAAAAAATGAAGAAAAAGAAAATAGTATTGATTATGATGTTGTGTGCAATCACATTATCAGCAACAGGGTGTACCACTTTATTAAAGGATGATAACGGAAAAACAGTTCAAAATCCAGTTACAGGGCAGAATTTGCCTAAGAATATTTTATGTCAACCTGAATCAGCATCTACTTTAGAGGTATACGATAAATACAATGTAGAAATAGAAAAATTACCAAAATGTCAAAATTTTACACCAGCATCTGGTGGTTATGAAGGAATTTGGACAACTATATTTGTAAAACCTCTTGCTTGGGTTATTATTCAAATAGGAAAGCTAGTAAAAAATTATGGTTTAGCAATCATTCTCATAACACTCCTTATTCGTCTAATTATGTATCCATTAACAAGAAAGTCAGCAATGCAATCTGAAAATCTTAAATTAGCGCAACCAGAATTGGATAAATTAGAAAAGAAATATAAAAATCGTCAAGATCAAGAATCAATGATGCAAAAAAGTCAAGAAATGTTACTTATTTATAAAAAATATCAAATTAATCCAATGGCAGGATGTTTATATGCTTTTATACAATTACCACTTTTTTTAGCTTTCTATGAAGCTTTAAATCGTTTACCACTTATTTTTGAAGGAACTTTTTTAGGGTTGCATTTAGGAACAATACCATTTACTGGAGTATCAAATGGAAAAATATATTATTTAATTATTGTTATCTTAGTAGCACTTGTAACACATTATTCTTTTAAGTTGAATAGTGGAGCTAGTATGGGAGCCGAACAAGCAAAACAAATGAAACGCATGATGACAATTATGACAATTGTAATTACAGTTAGTTCAACAACTATTTCAACAGCAATAGGATTATATTGGATTGTGAATAGTGGATTTACAATTGTTCAAAACTTACTTGTAAAAAGGAGAAAAATGAATGTTAAATAAGATAGTAATAGAAGAAAAAGAAAAAAGCAAAGCATATGAAAAATTAGAATCAATTGCTCCATTAGAAAATTTCTACTATAAAGAAGTACTAGAGTCAGAAGGAAAAATATTTAAAAGTGAAAAATATAAAATAACAGCAATAAAAAAAGAAGATGTAAAAAAATATATCAAAGAATATCTTCAAACAATAGGCAACTTGATGGGAATTGAAATAAATGTTGAAATACGTGAAGAAGATGGTGTTATCAATGTAGGAATTGTGACAGATAATAGTCCAATATTAATAGGAAAAGAAGGAAAAAATATAGATGCATTACAATTGTTACTTAGACAGTCAGTATCAAATCAAGTTGGAAAAAGAATTAAAATCAATGTAGATGCATCTGATTATAAATTAAAAAAGCAAAAACGATTAGAAAGAGAAATTAAAAATATTGCATGTGAAGTTTTGAAATCAAGAGTAGCAGCAAAATTAGATCCAATGAATTCTTATGATCGTAGAATTGTTCATTCTATTGTAAG
>CANSDD010000049.1 GCA_947645535.1 uncultured Mycoplasmatota bacterium | reverse complement strand
AATAAAATATGATATGATAAAAGCTAGGTGATGTCTATGAAATCTATTGGTATTATTTGTGAATATAATCCATTTCATAATGGACATTTATATCATATAAATGAAGTGAAAAAATTATTTCCAAATTATAATATTATTTTGGTTATAAGTGGTCCTTTTACAGAAAGAGGAGATATAAGTATTTTAACAAAATGGGAAAAAGCAGAAATTGCTTTATTTTATGGTGTCGATTTAGTAGTAGAACTTCCTTTTATATATGCTAGTGGAAGTGCAGATTTATTTTCGAAAGGAGCTATTACAATATTAAAAGAATTAAAAATAGAATATCTTGTTTTTGGAAGTGAAGAAAATAATATAGAAAAATTAACAACTTTAGCTTCGATTCAATTAGAAGAAAAATTTGATCAAAAAGTTCAAGCTTTTATGTCTACTGGTATTAACTATCCTACAGCTTTATCAAAAGTCTTAAAAGAAATAACGAATATTACAGTTTCTTCTCCTAATGATTTACTTGGAATCAGTTATATAAAAGAAATTATGAAACAGAAGGCAAATATTACTCCTATTTCTATTCAAAGAACAAATGATTATCATAGTGAGGAATTAAATGGAAATATAGTAAGTGCAACAAGTATTAGAAAAGCACTACAAGAACATATAGATATAAAAAATACAGTTCCTCTAATTACTTTATCTAAAATTCACAATATTGATATCGAATTATATTTTCCTTATTTTAAATATAAAATTATTTCAGAAAAAAATAATTTATTAAAATATCATGAAGTTTCAGAAAAACTGATTCCTAGAATGATAGAATCAATTGTAAATACCAATAGCTTTGATGAATTTATCCATACTATCAAATCAAAAAGCGAAACCTACAGTAAATTAAAACGTATCTGCTTATACATATTATGTGGTCTTACAAAGGAAGAAGCTATCTTTTATAAAAAATATCCTTATATTCGTATTTTAGGTTTCTCAGAAAATGGAAAACAATATTTACATGATATAAAAAAAGAAATTTCGATTCCTATTATCAGTAATTACTCTAACGATAAAGGGCATTTATTGAAGTTGGATAATAGAGTACATCAAATATATTGTTTAGCATTTCCAAATCAACAACAAGCTCATTTATTAAAAGAGGAACTAAAAAGAAAACCAATTTATAAAAATGAATTTAAACATAATAGTTAATATTGAAATTGGTACAGAAATCATAACAGATGACATAAATATATTTATTTTTGATTATAATTTGATAGAAGCTTTAAGTAATGAGTAATAACAATTTTATCTATTATAATAGACAAAACATTTGTTCAAATGAAAATTCCACGCTATAATGTATACAGATGAAGAAAACTTCATACAATAAAAAAGAGATACATTTAATATTAGCTGTGTTAGGTGTACTCTCTATTTAAATATTTGAGGATAAACACCTTTCAATTAACATTGATAGGTGCTTTATTTTTATCAGTCTTTCTTTTTTAGAACAATTACTGTATAAAATACAACAATTAGAACTAAAGCAACTAATTCCATTATATGGTTTCCTTTCTATAAATTTATAACCCATGAAACCACCTCTATTTCTTCTATTAAAACATTGAAACAGAATAACACCTAAGTATCAAATAATATCTCTATTACATCAGAATATTTTCTATTATGAAGTAAACTATTTTAGTAGATATATTATAATTTTCTATTCATAAACCAGAACTTGATAACTAGTGTTTTCAATATTATTTTCTAACTCTTTTGGAATTGTAATTACACTACTATCTCCATCTGATATATATCTATTTTCTTCTAAAATTTTAAAATTCATTTCTATATCAAAGTCTAATCCATTATTGTCATATGCCCTAATTCTTTTTAAAAACGTATAATCAAAATCTTTTACAAATGGAGAAGAACTTGCTTCCCAACCAACTCTTAATGTAGCTATCGTTTCATAATTTTTATTTTCATAAGAACTATTTAGAATATGATTAAAATTATCATGTTCTTTATTATATGGTGAACCAAATGGAAGAGCTACGATAGGAACATATTTATTTGGAATAATCGTATCTAATAAAGCATATAATCTTCCTATTTCATTTGTAGCCTCTTCCTCACTTATTTTTGAAAAATCGGCATGAGTATAACTATGATTTCCTATATCATAACCATGATTTACTAACCATTTTAAGATTTCTTCATTATATTCACTTTCAAATAACCATCCATTTACAAAAAATGTTGCTGTTACATTATAATCTGGATATTTTTCTTTAAAGGATTCTAGTATTCCTACAGCACAATCTGGATCAATAATTAATTCTCCTTTTTCAGTAATATCAAGAATATTAATGTTATTTTTTCCATCATCAAAAGTTAAAATAATTGGACTTTTTCCTAATTCTACATCAATTTTTCCATCTACATAATCAATTAAACGTATCATTCGATAATTATTTTGATAATAAAATTCCAAATCATTTATAAAAGCTTCACTTGTTCTTTGATAACCATCTTTATCTATATTTCCACCTATATAACTTGTATCATCATTATTCATTTTTTGAATACCATGATACATCATAATTGGAATATCACCTAGTTCATTTATTCCTAATTCTTTATAATTAACTTCTTTTCCTTTTGAAATAATAATAGAAATTTCTAAATTTTTTGTTAATTCTCCATTACTTGGAATTTGTTTTAAAATTGTTCCTTTCTCTTCATCACTATTTTCTTCTTCTACTTTTAAAGTGATATGATTTTCTTCTGCATACTTTTTTATTTCTTCTATATTTTTTCCAGTAAAATCAACTAATTCTTCATTTTTAATTCTAGTACAACCAATAATCATCAAACACAAAAAGAAAAGAATTACCCATTTTTTCATATACAACACCTACATTTAGTATTTGTGTATATTATTTTTTTATACTGGTAAATTTTTTTCTATTATTGGAAATTCCTTTTTTAAAATATCCTTTACATTTTTCTTTAAATCTTCTGTTACTATACTCATATAAATTGTTAATTCAAAATTATTATGTTCTTCTATATGAATCATTTCTGTTAAACATTTGCCCATATCAATTGAAGGAACATTGAAAGTATTTTCAATTTGTTCTTTTAATAAAGGAAAATGAGTACATCCCAAAATAACAGCTTCAAATGAATCATTCTTTAATGATTTTAATTCTTCTTCTACATCTAACTCATCTATTAATCCTTCTAGATAAGGAACAAAATGAGGACAAGAAAGAGGATATACTTCTATATTTTGCTCTTTTAATTGCCTTTCAAATACTCCATTTTGAATAGTAGAATTAGTTGCTAGAAGAGCTACTTTTTGGTATCTATTTTTGATATATTCTACTGTTGGCGTAATCACATCATAAATTGGAATTTCAGTAATTATTTTCAAATTATTTGCTAATGAACTACAAGTTCCACAAGCAATCACAATCATATCCACGTTTTCTTTTTCAAAAAATAAAATAATTCTAGAAGCAAGGGCAATTAGTTCTTCTTTTGTTTTTGAACCATATGGCAAATAATAAGTATCTCCATAATAAATATATTCTGCATTTTTATATTTTTTGATTAGTTCATTTAAAACATTTAATCCACCAATACCAGAATCAAATACTCCTATTCTCATAATCACTCCTTCTCTCTATTGAAATAATTTTTTTATGTTTTTAATAGGAACTAATACTTCTATTTCTCTTATGACTGAAAAATTAAATATTCTTTTTTCTTCTTTATATTCTTCACCATCAATACTCCAAGCTTCAAAATTATCTTTCCATGTAATGCTCATATGATTTGTTCTGTAATAGATTATTTCTTTTTCAGATTTAATATTCATAGTAAAAAGAGAAGGAAGCATTTTTAATAATTCTCTTTTTCTTTTGGCTGTGCAGAGTGCGACTTCAAACATGCCATCGTCTAATTTCACATCATTGTAAATTCCATTTACTCCTGCAACTCGATTTCCATTTGTAATAAAAATAAAAGAAAATTTTCCACTATATTTTTTTCCATCTACTTCATATTCAATTTCATAATGTTTTAATTTTTCTGTTATTTTTTTTGCGCCATATAAAGTATAAGCAAATTTCCCATATTTTTCTTTTAATTTTCTAGGAGTTGCATAAGAAATATCAACATAATTTCCAATACATGCAACATAAATAAATGGTTTTTCATTTATCAGACATATATCTATTACTTTTTTCTTTCCCTCTAATAACATTTTTAGATTCTTCTTATAATTCTTGGTATATCCATACATTGCCCCAACATCATTTGTTGTTCCCATTGGAATAAAACCTAATAATAATTTCTTTTTTCTTTGTAAATTACCTGCAATTCCTTCATTGATTGTTCCATCTCCACCTACTAATATTACAAGTTCAAAATAATCCTCTAATTCTGATACAATTTTAGTAGCATCATTCTGTTCTCTGGTTTCAAAAAAATTAGCAACATATTGATACTTCTTTAAAATTTTATGTACATTATTTACAAATGTCTCATTTTTATTTCTTTTTCCACTATTTGGATTATATACAATCGCACATTTTTTCATTTATTCACCCCAATAGAACTTTTTATTCATATCTTATTTTTCATCAAAATCCATTTCTAATATTGCATCTAAGCGATCAATAACAGGAAAACCTTTATTCTTTTTAAGATCTGTACTAAATTGCACTCCTATTCCACCTTCTTTTTCCCATTCAATTAAATTACCTGAATAATCATCAATTAGTATAGCTCCTTTGGTCGAGCACATTTTTGTTTTAGGTAGCTCTCTTGGAACTGGAATAACTGTTACATCTTTTACATATTTCCTAATAAAATTAATTTTAGCAATTGCCTCATCTAATGAATTTACATGGGTTAAAATAGCAATGTTGCATTTTCCAGATGCATATAATGTTTTTATATGTTTAAAACTATCATTGATAATTGGTGTCAAAGAAAGAATTTGTTTCCAATTTAAGTTAGCGTAAAATTCACTTACTTTTTCTGTTTCTTTAATATCTATTTCTAAGCGCTCTAACATATCATATGTAACTCTTATGGAATCTACGATTACTCCATCAAAATCTATATATATATTTTTCATAGCATCATACCTTTCTATTTTTTAATGTGACTTCCATATAACATTCACAAATCTTTTTGCTTTATCATTTTATAATCTTTGATAACTAATTTCTTTTATCTCTTTTCTTGTTCTCTATTTTTTGCTCTGATTTGATTCTGGTTCAAACATAATATGTTTCTCATATTATTTGATATTCCATTTAGCAATCAAAGTCATTACTTTTTTAGAAGAATTTCCTAATTGTTCTACCAATTCAGTATCTCTTATAGCTAAAAAAAGCTTTACTTTTCCCTCTTCAGAAAAATAATCATAATCATCTTGTATATTTCTACCTTTTATTTTTTGTTCTACAAGATTCCTATCTACATCTCTTCTGTTATACATTTCATATAAAAACAATAATTCTTCTTCTGTGAATTCTGTTTTTGATTGTAATTCTAAAAGCTTTTGATGATTATAATACATTGCTTCAAGCTCTTCAATATATTCTTTATTTTTTTCTAAATCTATTTCTTTTAATTTTTTAATTACTTCAGGTAAATATCTGGAAGTAATTCCTGATTTTGCAATAGAAGTTCCATTATACTCAACAAAATACTTCTTTTCCCCTCCTATTTCATATTCTACTGTTTTCAAATAAAGAATTGGAATCATATTTTCTTTTCCCATAGCATAATAAATATCTCCTGCATTTAGTTCTGTTGAGCTTGTTCTTAAATATACACCACAAAGTTGTTCTATGCATTCTCCTATATCTTGTGCGATTTCCCAACTTCTTCTACTATTTTTTAAATCATCATATAAATCATGATAGGATGCTCTCTCATCACACAATTTGCGAGTTGTTTTTTCATATTTTTTCCATATTCCACATTCCATTTTTAAAACCTCCTGATTTTCATCATTTACATTGTACCAAATTCCTTACAGAAAATCTATGAAATATTAAGGTTTATGAAAAAAATAGAAGAAATTTTTTTCATATAAAAATATGTATGGATAAAAGAAAAATAGATTTCAATTGAAACCTATTTTAGCGCTTCTAATAATTCTGCTTTTTTCATTGTACTATAACCTTCTACATTTTTGGCTTTTGCCATTTCACGAAGTTCTGCTACTGTACATTTTGATAAATCTTTACTTTCTTCTTTTTTTGTTTCTTTCTTCTCTTCTTTTTTTGCAGTTATTGTAGTTTCTTTCTTTTCAGCTTTTGGAGCAGTTACCTTTCCATTTAAAGCATCTTTCGCAATTACTACTAAATTTGTAAATGCTTCTTTATTATCAATAGCAATTTCAGCTAACATTTTACGGTTTACTGTAACACCAGCTTTATTTAATCCATTAATGAATTTTGAATAACTAATTTCATTTTCACGACAAGCTGCATTAATTCTAATAATCCATAATTTTCTAAATTCTCTTTTATTTTGTCTTCTATCTCTATATGCATATTTTCCAGAATGCATTACTTGTTCTTTTGCAGTTTTATATAATCTATGTTTACTTCCAAAGTATCCTTTGGCTTCTTTCATTACTTTTTTATGACGAGCACGAGTTACCGTACCAGTTTTTGTTCTTGGCATAACTTATTCCTCCCTTAATACTAAATAATATCTTTAATTCTTCTGTAATCACTTTGACTTAAAAGTGAAGCACTTCTTCCTGCTCTATTTGAAGCTGCATTTTTCTTTCCTGTATTATGTCTTGTTCCTGGATGACCAATTTTAATAGTTCCTCCAGGTCTTACTTTACAAACTTTCGCTGTTCCTTTATGAGTTTTCATTTTTGGCATAAATAATTCCTCCTATTTCTCTTTCTTCGGCATTAGTATCATAGTCATAAAACGACCTTCTAAAACAGGTTTTTGTTCTATTACTGATATTTCACTTAAAGATTCTGCAAATCGAAGTAGTACGTCGCGACCCAATTCTGGATGCGCCATCTCTCTTCCTTTAAAACGAATACTAACTTTTATTTTATGACCTTTTTCAAGGTATTTTGAAGAATTTCTTACTCTTGTATCAAAATCATGAACATCGATTGACACAGACAGACGATATTCCTTCATTTCTAAATTATTTTCTCTTTGCTTTTTCAAATTTTCTTTATTTTTTTTCTTGTTTTCATATTTATATTTATTATAATCCATAATTTTACATACTTGTGGATTTGCATTAGGACTGATTAAAACAAGATCAAAACCAGCATAATTAGCAAGCGTAAGAGCATCTTTTATTGGCTTAATCCCTAGTTGTTCACCATTTGGTCCAATAACCATTACTTCTTTTGCACGAATTTGTTCATTGATAAACAAATCTTTTTCTTTATTTGCGATAACCTGACACCTCCAAAATTTAATATCAAAAATAAATTTTGATTTTTATACATTAATGAATAAAAAGCGAATACAAAAGGTATCCACTTAAAAAGTACAATAATATTGAAACTTATATTTCTGTTATAAAATTGTTTCATTACTGGCTTTTAACCCAAAACGACTTGTAATCGGGTGAGAAGTGGACACTTCTTCTTTCCTTTTTTCATTTCTATTTGATATTACAATAAAATTTTATGTTTGTCAAGCCATTTTATTCATTTTCTTTTGAATTTGGATAAATTTCTGTACAAGTTTTTTATTATATAGCATTCCTTTGCCACCATCTTCCTTTTTTCTTGTACATAATAATAGCTCCTCAAATGCACTATCAATATTTTCAGCATTATGATACACTCTTTTTGAAATCATTGCATCATAACTATCTGCAATTCCAATAATTTGTGCACCTAAACTAGGAGTTATTCCATTTTTATAACCACTTCCATCCAATCTTTCATGATGAGATTCTACCATTTGCATCACATTTTCTTCTAAGAAGTCGCCTAATATATCACGTGCTGTAATGCAATGTGTTTTAATAAGTTCAAATTCTTCATCAGTTAACTTTCCATTTTTACCAATAATTTCTTTTGGTATTACATATTTTCCAATATCATGAAAAAGTGCTGCTGTATAAATATCATCTACTTCTTTTTTAGATAATTGTAAAGATTCAGCCAATTCTTTTGCATATTTTCCTACACGAAGAAGATGTCCCAAAGATTTTTCTTCTTCCATTTCTATATCAATATTAAGTTCTAAATAATACGTGAATTTTTTTATTTTATTTTCTAATTCTTTATTTTCTTCTATTCGATCTTTATTAAATTTAGAATATGGAATAATTGGTATCTCTAATAATTCATATAAATATCGTAAATTTGATGGTAAACTTTTTTTATTTTCTACAATTAATGGACAACATAAATGGTAAATGTTCTCTTCAATATTTTGACATTTTATTCCTATATTCTTTATTAAATCTTTATCTATTTTATAATAACCTAACATAGATGCACCCTTTCTAAAAATTAGTTTTCTGTTTATTATCTTTTAAATATATAATTGAAATTAAATTATTTAAATTTGAAATTTGTCTAAAACCAATATTCCAAACAAAAGAATATAGAAGCATATAACTATAATCAATTTTCTTCATTGTCTTGATACTTTCTTCTGATAACATTACCATAATATTTAATATCGTACCAAATAAAATATAAATCAACAAATACATAATCATTGTAGTAATACTAATATAGTTTAATATACAAGATAAAATGATGGAAATGAGCATTAACATTTCTAAAAATGGAGCTATAAAGGTTAGTACAATATAATAGAGGCAAGAAAATGTACCTACAAATTTATATTTAGGACGAAAAAACATATTTTTATGATTCATAATACTTTGTAATAAACCTCTTATTTCTTTTTGTTCTTTTCTCTTTAATTCTTTGGCATTATTGGCATATTTTGTATACCCAATTGTCGTCCAAATATATTTTATTTTATATGATTTTTTATTTGAAAGCGCATTTTGATGAATAGATAATAAAAGATGACTATCTTCAGCAATTACATTTCTTTTGTATCCGCCTTCTTCAATTACAACATCCTTTTTAAATAATAAAATTCCTTCTTCTGATATGATATTTCCATTATATAAATCGAAAACATTTCTTCTTGAAACAAATCTATTATGCTGTATTTCTTCTTTCATATGTAAATAACTTTTGGTAAATTCACCCATTTTTTTTATGCTGCCTATAACTACACTTACATTTTTATTCTCTATAATTGGCCTCATCATTTCATTTAAACTATTTTGTTCCATTTTTACATTTGCATTAAGTGCGAAAATATAAGGAAAACGTGCTGTATTGATACCAGCATTCAAAGTATCACTTTTACCACCATGTATTTTTTCTACTAATACTATTTTTTTATCTCCATTTTTTTCATAATATGAATTTACTGTTTTAGTTGCTATTTTTTTTCTTACTACTTTTTCTATTTTTTTTAATTTATAATGCTTTATAATTTTTTCTACGGTCTTATCTTTTGAACCATCATCTACAATAATAATTTCATATAATTTATAATCTAAATTTAAAATAGAGTCTATTACTTCTATTATCTTTTCCTCTTCATTGTAAACAGGTAAAACAACAGATACTGGCATATCAAAATCTTTTTTTATTTCATTTTTAAACTTCTTTCTTCTAATATTTTTCCAGTTTAAAAAATGGGATATAATTGTAATAATAAACAAAATACTTCCCCATATTATCATAAAATAAAGGAAAAAATTATCAAATCCTAGTATTATATTTCTAAATATATTCATTTTTTACACTTCCTGACTTATAAAAGCTTCTATCATATCTTTGGCAAATGGATCTGTTAAACCTGTGATTTTTGTCAAATTTGTCATACGTGATAAACTCTTTCCGGCATTATATCTAACATGATAATTATAACTACTAAGTGCATTTTTAAGTACTTTTATCGTTTTATCGCTTGGATAATTTGCTAAAGTTTGTATCATAACAACATCATATTCAAAATCATTATAATAATTATTTTCTAGCTTTTCTAATAAAAGAGAAGCAACTTCTTCATACGATATTTTAGAAAAATAACGAATCATTTCTATTTCTACTTCTTTTTCCAATCCTTTAATTTTTAATTCTTCAAATAATTCTTTTCTAATATCATAACGACATTGTCTAAAAAATTTTAAAAATCCAATTCTTAATTGTTCATTAAATTTATCAAAATTTTGATATAATTTTTTACACAATTTTTCTTTTGAACCTGCAAAATTAGCTAGTTCTTCTACTACTAATCTATTATCATAATATATATTTTTTTTCGACATCATTAAATAAGCTTCTATCATAATATCAACATCACCAAGGGAACTATAGGCAAGTAAGGCATTATCTACACAATAAATAGAATCTGATAAGATACAATTTTTCAAAAATTCTCTTACTTGCTTTGTTTTGGGTTTTATAAAACTTAAAATATAAGCATAATATGCTTTAGCCACATTATCTTTTTTTTCATACATTAAAGCAAGAGAAGAAAATAAAGGATTATAACTGTTTTTTGATACAGCTTTTCCGATTGTTCCTTCTATTAAAACATCATTTTTTTCTAATACTTCTCCAAAAATATAAAGATAAGGTAACTGTTTTAATTTTGTTAATATTTGTTTGTTTATTTTTTGTTTTTGAACTGGATTTGCTTTTTCTCTTTCTTCAAATAAAATAATAAGTTTCTCTTTTCTCTTTTGTTCTAATTCCTCTTCATGCTTTTCAAAATAAAAACAAACAATACTATAAAATAAAATAAATATAAAAAATATAACTGATATAATTAATATAACTTCAATATGGCTTATCATACTACAACTCCTCATCTTTTTTTTAATTTTTAGAACAAAATATTCTATTTAATATTAAGCTTCATCAAAATACTTCTAAATTCATTTTATTATATCTTTTTATATAAATCAACCATTTGCCTTGATTTATGAAGCAAAAAAGTAATTTTTCATAAAAAAAGAAATAGATTTTTATTGTTATCACTCTATTTCCTATTTACACACTAATATTAAAAAAAAGAACAATCAGTTCTCTTCTATCTTATCACACATTTTCCTTCTTCATACTCTACAACATTTATTTGTCCACTTGTTTTAGATTTAGTAGCACACCATTTGCTATCATATATCGCAAACTCAACATTACCGTTACTATATAAGTTAATTACTCCCCCTTTTAAAGTACTTTCTGTAAAATTTGTAATAGATTTATCAGGAAAAGTATATGTTTTATCTTCAGGTTCCATTATTTTTTCAGCCTCATAAATATCCATTACACTATCCCAAAGTGCTTTTGCTTTTTTTTCAAACTGAGATGGTCCTTTCTTCCAATCTGTATAAAAATACATACCACCTAATAAAATTACAATTACAAACAGTAATGATATCAATTGTGTTTTACTTTTTTTCTTTCTTTCTAATTCCATTCTTGATTCATAATCCATATTATCCATATTTTTCCACTCCTCTTTTATTTAGTTATAAGACTCTATTAAATATTATTTCAAATCTATATTTTTTTATTCATATTATCTTAACTAACTTTATTATATCAAACTGTATCTTTAATGGTCAATTTATTTTTTTATAAAATATTTTTTATATGTAAAGAAAAAAGAACGATTAGCAATCATGGTTTAATCGTTCCTAAGATTTGATAAGTATTTTAGGTAAAAATGCATTTCAAACTTACCAAATGTATTTTATTATCCACTTGTAGTATCTACAGATACCATTTGGTGGGCGAAGAATGAGTCTTAGCCTTCACATGTCATTTGCTAGCGGACTCATGTTTTTTTATATTGTTACTCGATACCCTCCTTCCCACTTACTTTCTTTTAAGATGATTTTTGAAGTTTTTCCTTTTGTTTGCTTTACTATCTCTGATACTGATAAATTCGGTGGTGTATTTATTTTTAGTTTTACTCCATTTTCTTCTATCTTTCCTTTAATTATTTCTATATGCATTTCATTACATATTTCTTTTATCAATTCTTTTAATTCTGTTTCTATTTCTTTATTTATTATCTCACCTACGGACAGTTTTTCAAATGACCATAGGTTGATACTTTATACTATTCTAATA
>CANSDD010000048.1 GCA_947645535.1 uncultured Mycoplasmatota bacterium | reverse complement strand
GGAGTGTTTTAATTATTCCATAATTGTGACTTTTATTTTTGGAAAGTCCCTATAACACAAGATACAGAATAGAGGTGAAATATATGCCCCCCTTACGAAAATACTCAAAAGAAGAAATAATTCATATTTCTTATGAAATTGTGAGAAAAGAAGGATTTAATAGTTTAAATGCCAGAAGAATTGCAAGTGAATTAAAATCCTCAGTACAACCTATTTTTCACAATTTTACTTCTATGGAAGAAGTAAGAAAAGCAGTATTAGAGAAAAGTTATCAAACTTATCATAGCTATATGCAAAAGATAACAGATAAACATCCTTACAAACAACTTGGTTTATCTTATATAACATTTGCCAAAGATGAGTCTGAATTATTTAAGATTTTATTTATGAATGAAACAAATAATACACCAGAAGCTTTTATTATGTCTGATAGTATGGGAGAAGATATTATCAAAAAGGGACAAGAGTTAACAGGATTCTCTTATGAAAAGCAAAAAAGTTTCCATGTGAAAGTATGGATTTTTACACATGGAATTGCATGCTTGGTTGCAACAAAAACAGTAAAATTATATAATGAGCAAATAGAAGAATTATTGACAAATACAGTCTTAGAAATGTTTGAAGGATATAAGGAGAGGAACAAATGAAAAATATTATTGAAGTAAAAAAATTAACCAAAATGTATAAAAATTTAAAAGCAGTAGATAATCTATCTTTTGAAGTAAAAGAAGGAGAAATATTAGGATTATTAGGGCCAAATGGAAGTGGAAAATCAACTACAATGAACTGTATGCTATCATTATTAGAGTTTAAGGAAGGAACTATTACAATATTTGGAAAAGAAATGAAACCAAATGCTTATGATATTAAAAAAGAAATTGGGGTTGTTTTTCAAGATGTAGCGCTATTTGAAGAATTAACAGTTTATGATAATATGGATTATTTTTGTGGTTTATATATCAAAGATAAAAGAACTAGAAAACAGTATATAGAAGACGCAATAAAATTAGTAGGGTTAGAAGACTTTAAAAAATTTTATCCAAAGCAATTATCGGGAGGATTACTTAGAAGATTAAATATTGCTTGTGGAATAGCTCATAAACCGAAAATTGTTTTTTTGGATGAACCAACTGTAGCAGTAGATCCACAAAGTAGAAATAACATTCTAGATGGAATAGAAAAGCTAAGAGAAAATGGAGCAACAATTATTTATACAACGCATTATATGGAAGAAGTAGAGATATTGTGTGATAGAGTTATTATTTTAGATAAAGGTATAATTATTGCAGAAGGTACACCAGATGAATTAAAGGAACTTGCTAATATGGAAGAAAAAGTAAGTGTATATATAGAAAAATTAGAAGAAAAACATATAGAAGAAATAAAAAAATTAAAAAATGTATCAGAAGTAACATATCATAATTCTAATTTAATTGTAATTTATAATAAAGGAAAAAATAATTTAATATCATTAACTAAATATTTGGAAAAAGAGAGAATTTCTTATGACAAAATTTATTCTGAAAGACCAACTTTGAATGATGTATTTTTAGAACTTACAGGAAAGGAACTGAGAGATTAATGTTTTTACATAATTTAAAATATTCCCTAAAAACTCTCTTTAAAAATAAGACTTTAATTTTTTGGACATTTGCTTTTCCGCTTATTTTAGGAACACTATTTCAAATGGCATTTCAAGATATTGAGAAAAATGAAACATTAGATACAATTTCGATAGCAATCGTAGAAGAGAAAGAAAATAATATAAAAAATATATTTGAAGAATTAGAAATTGAAGATAAAAAAATGTTTTCTATTTTCTATGGAAATGAAGAAGAAGCAAAAGAAAAATTAGAACAGTCAGAAATTAGTGGATATCTTATCCTTTCTGATACTCCGAAAATAATTGTTAAAGAAAACGGAATTAATCAGACAATTTTGAAATATGTTGTAGGCGAAATTATAGAAACAGAAGAAATTATGAACAATATGATTACTTATGAAATAAGTCAAAATGGTGTTCTAACAAATGAATTTTATCAAACTTTATATGAAAATATAAAAAAAATAGAATTAGAAAATAAAATAGAAATAAAAGATATTTCTAGTCGTAATTTAAGTTATACATTGATAGAATTTTATACACTCATTGCTATGACTGCTTTATATGGAGGAATTTTAGGACTCTATTTAATCAATCAAAATTTAGCCAATCAATCTTCTAATGGAAAAAGGATAGCAGTAAGCCCAGCTTCAAAAAGAACAATTATTATTAGTAGTGCACTTGCTGGTTACATTGTACAGTTAATTGGAATAGCGCTTTTATTTCTATATACAATATTCGCCCTTCATATTAACTATGGAGAACATTTTTTCTTCATATTATTACTCACACTAATTGGTTGTTTGGCAGGACTTTCTATGGGAATTATGATAGCAAGTATCTTTAAAATAAATGAAAATACTAAAACAGGAATCGTTATTGCTTTTACTATGTTAAGTTGTTTCTTATCTGGAATGATGGGAATTACAATGAAATATATTGTTGATAAGAATATTCCAATTTTAAATATCATAAATCCTGCCAATATGATTACAGACGGATTATATTCTTTATATTATTATGAAACATTAGATAGATATTATTTTAATATTATTAGTTTAATTATTTTTTCTTGTTTCATGTTAGCACTTTCTATGCAAAGTTTAAGGAGGCAAAAATATGACAGTATTTAAAGCTTATTTAAAAGTATTAAATAAAAATAAATGGATGGTCATTTTATATACTGTTATTTTAATATTTTTTGCTGGATTTAATATGAAAACAAGTGATACTAGGGGATTTGTAACAGAAAAACCAGATATTTTAATCGTAAATGAAGATGAAAATATAGGAATTACAAAGCATTTTATCAATTACATAAAAGAAAATAGTAATATAAAAGAGATAAAAGAGGATGAAAATGCCAGAAATGATGCTCTATTTTATAGAGATGTCAATTACATTATTTATATTCCTAAAAACTTTAGAATAGATTTTTTAGAAGGAAAAAATCCAGAAATAAAAGTAAAAAGTACAGGCGATTATATGGCCTTTTTGTCAGAAATGTTAGTAGAAAGATATTTTAAAATAGCGAATATCTACAAAAGTATTGAAACCAATGAAGAAAAGTTAGAAATGCTAATTGAAAATACACTTCAAAAGGAAACTGAAGTGGAAATGACCTCAAAATTAGATACAGACACATTAACAAAAGCAGCATATTTTTATAACTTTGCGAATTACAGCATTTTAGCGGGTTCTGTGTTTGTAATATGCTTTATTATTTCTAGTTTCAAAGAAGAAAAGGTAAGAAAAAGAACGATAGTAAGTAGTCATAATTATAGGAAATATAATCGTGAATTATTATTATCAAATAGTTTATTTGCTTTTACATTATGGTTATTTTATGTATTACTAAGTTTTATTTTAGTGGGAAAAGCTATGTTAACTAGTCATGGAATCGTTATGATTCTAAATTCTTTTGTATTTAGTTTTACCTCTTTAACTCTTGCTTTTTTTATTGGTAACTTGATAAGTAACAAAGAAGCAATTAGTGGAATTGTAAATGTCATTGCTTTAGGATCTAGTTTCTTATGTGGTGCTTTTGTACCTATGGAATTTCTACCTGATTTTGTAATAACAATTTCACATATTCTTCCATCTTATTACTATATTAGTAATAATGAAATGGTAAAAACATTAGAAATAATTTCTTTAGAGTCATTACAACCATTTTTTATCAATATAGGAATGATGCTTTTATTTTCCTTATTATTTATTGTGCTAACCAATATTGTTACAAAAAGAAAAAGTAGTTAGATAATTCTAGCTACTTTTTAAGAACAATGTATTGCAAGTACAGTAGTTGGATATTCTTTTTGCATTTTCTCATAAGTAAGAGGTCTCGCTTCTACCATGAAGGTTGTAAAGTCATGATCATCTGAACCACTTATTTTGTCATTTTTCATATAGACAATTACGTTTTCTGTTCCATTTGTTAATGTCATAACACATTTGTCATCTGAAACTTTTGAATATTCTGAGTTGATTAAACGGTAACCAGTTAAGTTAAAATCAAATAGATCTTTTGCCATAGTAGTTAAGAGATTCAAATTCTTAAATACATATTGAAATACATATCCATTACTTAAATCTTTAAATTCTTTACTCATATTTTTCCTCCTTTCAAAGAGTAATATCAATATCTCTTCAATAATAATGTACAACAAAAAGATAGCAAGCACCTTAAAAAAGTTTCATTTTCTTTGTTACTTTTTTTTGTTATTCTGAGCTAGGAAGAAACAAAAAAAGATAAGTTAGATACCATAAATTGTATAAAAATCAAATAAAAATGGAATGACTAAATTTATATTAAATGTTATACTAAGTATAGCAAAGGGGAAAAGTATGATGAAAAAAATAGGAAAAATGATAATGATAATTAGTATGATAGGAATAATTACTGGTTGCGGAAAAATAAAAAGTGAAAAACAGGTATTAAAAAATGTCAAAAAGAAATATGGAGCAGCAGAAGTAGTCAGTAAGGAAGTCATTAGTAAGAATAATGTCATCTATATATTAAGAGATAAAGAGGATAATTTTACCTATCAATATTAAGCTATCCAATTAAATTTAAAAAAAACATAAAAGAAAAAAAGCAAACTAGATTTGATAAAATTGGAATCATGCTTGATGATACACAATGACATTAGTTACAGCAAATGTACTAATATGGTATGATACAAAAAATATGAAATGTTATAATGAGATAGAAATAAGTATAAGAAAAGGAAAGAATAATTTATGGAAATAGCAAGTATAAAAAAAGAATTACAAGAACAAAAAAGAATAAAATTTAAGGGAAATTTATATCATTACTCACAAGTTAATTTTGCTTATAATTCAAATAAAATAGAAGGAAGTACTTTAACAGAGGACGAAACAGAAGAGATATTTGAAACGAATTCATTTATTCCTAAAAATGAAGATTCTATAAAATTAGATGATTTGATTGAGATGAAAAATCATTTTAGATTGTTTGATTATACACTTGATATTATAGACGAACCACTTACTAAGAATATGATTATTGATATGAATAAAATATTGAAAAGAAATACAAGTGATGAAGATAATCCAAGATATAATGTTGGTGGATTTAAAATTATTCCTAATAAAATAGGATTAATAAATGTAATTAAAACTAGCAGTCCTAAAGATGTCGAAAAAGATATAGAAAATTTACTTCTTGAATATAATCGTTTAACCAGAGTAACGTTAGAAGATATTATAGATTTTCATTATAAATTTGAATTAATTCATCCATTTGGTGATGGAAATGGTAGAGTTGGAAGAATGATTATGTTTAAAGAATGTTTGAGACATAATATTATGCCTTTTATTGTATTAGATAAAGATAGACCTTATTATATGAGGGGATTAAAAGAATATAAAAATGATAAAATGTTTCTAATTGATACGATTAAAAATGAACAAGATATTTATGAAAATATTTGTAATGAATTATTAGATTTTGAGTTACCCAATAATGAATAAAAGTAGAGAGTCCTCTCTCTTTTGGTATTGAAATAAAGTTTTATTTCTATTTGCTTTTTTTCTTGATTTATGTTAAACTTTCCTAGTGATAAACATAAAAATTGTTTATAAAAATAAAATAAAGTTAGGAGGAAATTCATGCTAGAAATAAGAAAGATTAGTAAAATATATAAAACTGGAAACTTTAAACAAAAAGCCTTAAATGACATTAGTATCAATTTTAGAAAAAATGAATTTGTTTCTATTTTAGGTCCTAGTGGAAGTGGTAAAACAACCCTTTTAAATATCATAGGTGGATTAGATGACTATACCTCAGGAGATTTAATTATCAATGGAATTAGTACTAAAAACTATAAAGATAGAGATTGGGATACTTATCGTAATCATAGAGTAGGATTTGTATTTCAAAGTTATAATTTAATTCCTCATCAGTCTATTCTAGCAAACGTAGAACTTGCTTTAACACTATCTGGTGTATCAAAAACAGAAAGACGAAAGAAAGCAAAAGCGGCTTTAAAAAAAGTAGGACTTGAAGAACATATTCATAAAAGACCAAATCAACTTTCTGGAGGGCAAATGCAGAGAGTTGCCATTGCACGTGCTTTAGTTAATGACCCTGATATTTTACTTGCCGATGAACCAACAGGAGCACTTGATTCTAAAACAAGTGTGCAAGTAATGAATTTACTAAAAGAAGTAGCCAAAGATAGATTGGTTATTATGGTAACTCATAACAAAGAATTAGCTGAAGAATATTCTACTCGTATTATTGAACTAAAAGATGGTGTTCTTGGCAAAGATAGTAATTCATATGATGGAAAAGAAGAAGAAAGTAAAAAAGAAAAAAATAAAAAAACAAATATGTCTTTTTTAACAGCGCTTTCTCTTAGTTTAAATAATTTAATGACAAAAAAAGGAAGAACCATTTTGACAGCTTTTGCAGGTTCTATTGGAATTATTGGAATTGCCCTTATTATGTCTTTATCAAATGGAGTAAGAGGATATATTCATAGAGTCGAAGAAGATACACTATCTTCTTATCCACTTGTTATTGAGAAAATGTCAATTGATACATCTAGTATGATACTAACAATGATGGGAGAGCATAAAACAGATAAAGTTCATGAAAATGATAAAATTTATTCTAATAATATTATGACGGACATGATATCTTCTTTGGCAAGTGAATCAAAAATAAATGATTTAAAAGAATTTAAAAAATTTTTAGATAGTGATCAATCAAATATCAAAGATTATGTTAGTGATATTAAATATAGTTATAATCTAAATTTAAATTTATATAAAAGTGATTATCAAGAAAAAATAGTTCAAGTAAATCCAAGTACAGTATTTGAAAACCTAAATTTAGGAATTGATACAAATAACACTTATATGACTTCTTCTATGATGATGAATGAAGTAAATTCTTGGACAGAACTTACTGGGAATGAAACTTTACTAAAATCACAATATGATTTGTTAGCAGGTAGTTGGCCTAGTGCATATAACGAAGTTGTATTAGTAGTAACTGATGAAAATGAAGTAAGTGATTATGCATTATATTCTTTAGGACTATTAGATCAAGAAAATTTGAAAGAAATGGTAAGAGCAGTTATGAAAGGGGAAGAGATTACTTCAGAAGAGAAATCTTTTACTTATGATGATGTTATAGGACTTACCTTTAAACTTGTTTTAAATACTGATTATTACGAGTTTGAAAATGGAATTTGGGTAGATAAAAGAGAAGATGAAAATTATATGAAAAATCTTTTATCTAATTCTGAAGATATTAAAGTAGTTGGGATTATTAGAGTAAACGAAGAATCTACTATCTCAACAACAGGAGTAATTGGTTATACAAAAGCATTAACGAATTATACAATTGAAAAAATAAATGAAAGCGAAATAGCCAAATTCCAAAAAGAAAATCAAAATATAAATGTATTTACTGGGATGGAATTTTCAGAAAAGGCAAGTTTTAATATGAATGATTTAACAGAAGAAGAAAAAGCTTATCTTATGAGTTTACCTGAAAATGAACTTGCTGCATTCATCGCAACATATACTGAGAATGCTACTGCAACTTATGAAACTAATTTATTAAAACTTGGAATTGTAGATTTAGAAAATCCAGATGCTATCAATATTTATCCAATTGACTTTGAATCAAAAGAAGAAATAGTATCTATTATTGATAAATATAATAAAGGAAAAGTAGAGGAAGAAAAAATTACCTATACAGATATGGTTGGTATTATGATGAAGTCAGTTACTTCTATAATCAATACAATTAGTTATGTACTTATGGCTTTTGTTAGTATTTCTCTTATTGTATCATCTATTATGATTGGAATTATTACTTATATTTCTGTATTAGAAAGAACAAAAGAAATAGGAATACTTAGAAGTATTGGAGCTAGTAAAAAAGATATTTCAAGAGTATTTAATGCAGAGACATTAATAGAAGGATTAGTATCTGGATTACTTGGAATCTTTGTTACAATATTACTAAATATTCCAATCAATATTATTATTAAACATATTACCAATATATCTAATGTATCAGTACTTCCTATTGTAGGAGGAATCATATTAGTACTTATTTCAGTCCTATTAACATTCATAGCTGGACTAATTCCATCTAGAATGGCAAGTCGTAGGGATCCAGTAGAATCACTTAGAAGTGAATAACTATCTATTATTAGGTAGTTATTTTTGTTTTCTATTGTCAGTTAATTTTATAAAATGATATAATAACATTAGAAACATGGAAGTGATAATAGTGAAATCTTTAAACATAATTATAAAAAGTTTAAAAAGTGAGTAATCTGCTAATTGAAGTATGGATTTCTTTATTAGAAAACAAATTAACATTTATACCTATTATTTGCATTTTACTTACAGTTTGAAAAAAATATTATAGAAGCCAATAAATCATTGTTAAAAGGGAAAATAGCATTTATTATTGCTCATAGATTAAATACAATTAAAGATGCAGATCTAATAATATATATTGAAAATAAAAAAATAGAGGAAATGGGAACGCATGAAGAGTTATTGAAATTAGATAGAAAATATGCAAGATTTTTTATGACAGAATAAAGAAAGCAGGTATAAAATGATAAAACGTATTATATTTGATATAGATGGAACGTTAATATGTAATGTAAGTTTTAAAGAAGCTATTGCAGATACATTAAAAGAATATGATTTATATTCAGAAGAAAATGTAGTAGCTTATTTAAAAGGAATCGGAAGTTATGAAGAAAAATATAGTTCATATAATAAAAAAGATTATTTAACACACTTTAGCGACATATTACATACTTCATTAAATTCAGAATTTTTAGATTGTTTTTTTGATAAGTTAAAAGATGTAGTTCCAAAGGAATATCAGAAAATTGATAAGATGTTACAAAATCTTTCAGAAAAATATGAATTAGTAATACTTTCTAATTACTTTAGCAATTCACAAAAAGCAAGATTGAAAATAATGAATATTGATTCCTATTTTTCTGAATTTCATGGTGAAAAGATAATTAAACCAAACCAGAAAGCTTATCTTGATGCTTGCTCTAGTCATTTACCAAATGAATGTGTAATGGTAGGAGATAATATTGATTTAGATATCAAAGGAGCTATTCAAAATGGATTACATGCTATATTTGTAAATCGAAAGCATATTCGAAATCCATACCATGATGTAATAGAAATAGAAAATGTAGAAGATTTAACAATAGAAATGATAGAGAAAATAGGAGGAAACATATAATATGGATTTATCAAAAATAGTAGATGAGTATGAAAAAGAATGGATAAAAGAAGCAGAAGAAAAATTAGAATTTATCATAACCAAACTAGAACATATTTTAAAAATTGATTTTAAAGAAATAACAAAAAAGAAAAGTAATAGTGATATTTATAAAAGTATGATTTTATTTTTATTTGATTGTTTCCATGATTCTTTGTATAAGGTATTAAACGAAGTAAATGTGAATGTAGAAGATTTAGAAAAAGAATTATTACTATCATTTTTACTTTCTATCACTCGAAATAGAGAAAATATAATTTTTTTTGAATCGATTCTTTTACATTATCATATTATATCAAAATGTGAAAGTAAAGAGGAGCTTATTACCATACATAGTAAATTTGGTATAATAGAATTTTATAAATTAGATGATGTATTAAATGATGAAGATGTAAAAAAATTTATAGATGAAAATAGTGATATTAAAAGCTCTTGTCACGAAAGTACATTATTTCTATTGCCAAGAAATCCTAACTATATAGCTGTAACAGCACGTTCTACAAAGAATTTATATGAAAAATATTTTCATTCATTTATAATAGATGGAGAATATGTAATAGATTTAACTAGTAATCTTTATATGAAAAAAGAAGAATATTATGAATTATATAAAGTAGAAGAATTAAATGTGGTAAAAGGTAATGATGTAATAAAAGAAAGTGAAGAAAGTAAACCTTTTGATTCTAGTAATACATTATTTCCACTACTTAGAAATGCCATATATAAATGTGAAATGAAAAAGAATAGAAAATTATCATAGGAGATGTTGTTATGGAAGATCATAGAAGCAAAGAATTTGTATTTGTTCCATTTTGTCTTTTTGCACAGAGTTATCAAGCAGAAGGAATTGTAAAATATGAATGGAGTTCCTCTATTAGACCAATTATAGAGTTACTTATGGATTATAATATCAATATGATTCAAATGCCATGTAGTGAAGCCTCCTTTCATAATAGTTTAATCCGAAAGCCAAAAGGAATTTTGAAATATGATACAGAAGAATTTAATGAACATTGTACTTCTTTAGCTAATCATACTCTCAAAGAAATAGAACAATTACTTCAAAATGGTTATAAAGTAAAAGCAATTCTTGGAATAGAACAATCACCATCTTGCTGTGTGAATTATATTTATACCAACAAAGGAACAGAAAAAAGAAAAGGCCTTTATATGGAAAAATTATATGATAAAGTAAAAGAATATCAAATTCCATTTATTGGTATTAACCGAAAGAACATAAAGAAGGCGCTACATCAGTTAGAAGAAGTATTACAGGAAGGAAATAAGCATGAAAACATTAAAGTGTGATATTCAATATGTTTGTAAACAAAGAAATGGAAAACCAAAATATTGGTGTCTTACTCATAAAGCCAAAGTATCAATAAATGGAGAAAAATTAAAAGAATTAGAAAAAGCTATACAAAACCATAAACATATTCGTATTTGGTATTCTTCACTAGATAATGAAGATGTATCTACCTTATATTTTTAATCTATTATTTTTATAGATGGAAAAATATAGAAATAAATCTTTGTGATATTACTGATGATGAACATTTTTTTCTTGGTAGTTATAAAGAGGAAGAAATAGATAAATTACAACAAAGGACAAGAAAAATTACCCAAGAAGAACAAAAAAGCTATTATGAATCATGGAAAAGGATAGAAAATGAAAATGAAGATTTAAGAATAATAAACAATCAGAATTTAACATCTTCATCATTTGAATATTTAGATAGAAAAATATTATCTATATTAAAAGAATATGATAAAATTCGTTATTGGAGATTGATAGGAGAATGTATGTCAAAAAGGCTTTGTGGGTTTTATGCTGATATATTTTTTAAGATGCGTATTGATGAATTGATAAGATGTGGTAAAATAGAAGTATGTGAAGAAGTAGAAGAGCAAAACCTAATTGGAGAATATAAAAAAGTACAATATATTAAAATAGCTTAAGAAAGAAGGAAAATTTTATGAAAAAATTAAAAAGTGGGATGGAAAGAAGAGCAGAATCTAATGAAAAAATAAAACAACTTGGAATTGCTTGTTTTGAAGAATTACCTTTCATTGAGGATAGTACACAAGTATCTTTAAAGAGTATAGATGATATTTGTAAAAGAGCAATTGCTTGTCTACTTTCAACACAACTTGCTTATGACATTACACAAGATAATGATTATGAGGAATCAAAAGAATTATTTTCTAGTTTATTAAAAAAATATAGAGTAGAGAATAGTTTAAATGAAAAAGAACAGAAATTATTTTCAAATAAGTATCAAAAACAAGATGCAATTGATGTTGTTTGGACATATGAAGCATATTGGTCTTTAGTATGGGCATTAGGATTAGTAGAAAATATTACATATCCATTTGATATCTGTGACCTCGAAAAAGCAATTAGAATAGTTGGAGATACAGATACTTATGAGGAATTTAAACAACAATGTCATATGAGAGATATTGAAGAAATACTAGATATGCTGGATTTATACTATCGCTATGATTGGGCAGTCACAGAAAAAAGAATTAATCCAGATACCAATATTGGCTTATTAAATCCTGATGTTGTTGTAGAGCGAAGAAGAGGCTTAGAGTGGCTTATTTGTGACACTAAAGATTGGAATGATATTTCATTAGATACATAAAAAGGAAAGTAGAATATTGATATGGAAAATAATATAAAAATAGAAAATAATAAAATATTGTATGAAGAAGATGGTATAATATTTGGATATATAGAATTTATCTATTTAGATGATAATACCGTAGATATTATTCATACATTTGTTGATCCAAATCATAGAGGAAAAGGAATTGCGAAGAAATTAGTTGAATATGCATTTTCATATTTTGAAGAGAAAGATATAAATGTAATATATAGTTGTTCTTATGTTCAAAAATATAAAGAAAAATAAAGTGATGTAAATATGAGACTGCTGAAAAAGTAGTATCAAAAAAAACTGATATTTCGAAATTTATATTTC
>CANSDD010000047.1 GCA_947645535.1 uncultured Mycoplasmatota bacterium | reverse complement strand
AATATTGTACATTCTTATATTCCCTTTTTTGTACATTCTTATTTTATCATTAACAGTTTTACACTATTACCAGAAAGATTCCTATAATAATATGATAATGCTCCAATCAAAATATCATTAATTTGTAGTATTGGTGCTTCATAAGATCTAATTGGTTGAACTTTTTTTATAGTCTTTTTATTTGTATCTGACATTTTAATTCTTAAATAATCAAGCATTACTTGATGATAATAATATGAATTTGTATCTTTTATATCGGGATATATGTTGTAGGAATTACCAGGAATAATAATATATTTTAACATATTATAATATGCTTTATGATAAAATTCATTTTCAGTCTGATTATATTTTTTATGATCTAATTTTGTCTTATCAACTACAATAACTCTAAATTTTAAATCATCATTATTAAAAAAATAGTTAATAATATCTAAATATAGTTTTTCTGTTTTTTTATCAATCTTATTCCATTTCAATTCTATTTTATTAGAAAGATTATAATTTTCCTTTAAATGTTCTATATATTCATTTGCTTTTTTTACTTTATACTTTGGACAATAAACTGCTCCAATTAACATATATTGGCTGTCATTACTTACTAGATGACAACTTTCATCACAATAAACATTATATTCCATATTAATCCTCCTTTTAATTAATTATTATATCACAAATCATGTATTTAATCAGTTAATGTTTCAATAAAATTAGAAATTATTTTAGCTGTTTTTTCAATATCATATTTTATATTTATAGAGGGAATATGAATAAAAATCATTTTTATATCTAATGAGTTATCTTTAATGTACCTCATACCCTCATAATAAATATTATTGCATAAATAGTTCCCAGCGTTTTTTGATATTGAGTATTCTATATTATTATCTTTCAAAAAAGATACAAGTTTTTTATGTGGAAATAATGTCTCTAATTTATAATCATTTTTATTACCAACTAATTCTATATAAAGTTTATTACAGTTAGGTTTTTGCCCAAATGAAATTATGTATTTGTACTTATTTTTATCAATTTCTTGTTTTAATTCTTTTTCACTTGTTATAAAACTATTTGTTAATTCTAATTTATCAGTAAGGTTAGCACGAATATTATTTAATAATATTGTAGAAGAATTGTTTTTACCTTTAAATGAAGTTATTAAAACTTTAGAATAAATTTTTCTTAGTTTATTTTCTTTTTGCTCAATTCTATCTTAATATCAGGATTAGAATTATAAGCCTGTTTCTCTCTTTTATTATGTGAGGCTATTTGTGCTAAATCGTTTATAGTGTAAATAGGTTCACTTCTAAATATTGCATAATTCATATATCAATCCTCGCTTTCTTTTTATTTGAACATCAAAAAAGATATGCTTTTCACCAATGTCATTAACTTAAGGCAATTCTAGATGAAATTTAAGAAAATAAAAGTTTGTAAATCAAAGAAACTTATACTTTTTATTCCTAAAATTTTTATTGATTTGTTATTCCTAATTCTTAAGTTAATGACATTGGCTTTTCACATACCTTTGTAATTGCAACTTATATAAAACTAATATTTATTTTTGATTATCTTTGTTAATTCAATGTATTTATTATCAATTTGAGAACACAACTAATATTTTAATTGATACAATAACTTTTAAATCATTACAAACATCATCTTTGGTAGATACCTTTAAATCAATATGGTATTCATCTATAATTCCTTTAAAATAAAGTAAATCTTGCTTTTTCTTATTGTGTGTCATATGGTACACGTTAGGTTAGTTCTATCTATTTTTCTTATATTACTATTAATAATTGTTGGTGTAGTTTTAGCAAACCAACATATCAGTTCTAATTTCTTTCTTAACGATTCTTCAATAGGTAATTCTTCTTTAATAATATTTACCATAATACCATCTTTCTTTTGGGATAGTTTTTGTAAACACAAAAAAACTAATCCATTTCTGAATTAGTTGTATATCAAGCTCAAACTTTAAAAGTTCGAGCAGAATTCCTCTTGGTAGCGACGAGTGGATTCGAACCACCGACCTACTGGGTATGAACCAGTTGCTCTAGCCAACTGAGCTACATCGCCATTTGTACAATACAATAATATCATATTTATTTCACTTTGACAATACGATTTTAAATTTTTTTTAAATTTGTTTACAACCAATAGCAAGTATAAATTAAGTATCATATAACACTTAATTTATACTATTCAAAAAACAATTGATATGTTTTCGCACTTACAACTTGACTAAATGGAGCACGATAAATAAATTTGGAATTTTTACTTTTTATTGCTTTATATATTTTATCTGCAATTCTATCTATATCTTTTTTCGCAAGTTTTATCAATAATGCATCTTGCTTATGAAGAAATTCTATAATTTCTTCAAAATAATGATTACTTTCTATCTCTGGATATTTATTTTCAAACATGACTTCATTAAAACCAGTACGATATAATCCTGGCTCAATAATACTTAATTGAATTGGTATTTTACTTTCTAATAATTCTAATCTTAAACATTCCATCCATTTAATTAAACTAGCTTTTGTAGAACAATAACTTCCTAAAAATGGAACTGGTAAAATACCTGCTAAAGAAGCCATCATAATAATTTTTCCACATTTTCTTTTCTCCATCTTTTGTAGTATATATTGGAGTAAAGTTAAATTAGAAAAAATATTGACTTCATAATTTTCTCTTATTCTCTCCATATTCATATTAAGTAAACTACCACCCATTCCAATCGCTGCATTCGCAATAAAAATATCAATCTTAATATTTTCTAACTGTTCATAATCTTTAGAATTTGTAATATCTATTTTTAAACAAGTAACATGAATATTCTCCTGATATTTCTTTTGCATACACTTTAATTCTTCTTCTGTATGAACTGAGGCATAAATATGATAATTTTGATTCAACAGTTTTTTGATGACATGATGCATGATTCCACTTCTAGCACCTGTTATTAAAATATTTTGCATAAAAATCACCAGTAATATTATTTACTGGTGTTCTTTGTATTATAACATTCAAATACATTTTTTAATAGCATTGCAACTGTCATTGGACCTACTCCACCTGGCACTGGTGTTATATAAGATGATTTTTTTGATACTTCATCAAATTTAACATCTCCATATAATGTATCATTTTCTCTTGTAATTCCTACATCAATTACAACTGCCCCTTCTTTTACCATATCTCCTGTGATGAATTCTTTTTCTCCAACTGCAACAATTAAAATATCAGCTTGCTTAGTATAAAATTCTAAGTTTTCAGTTTTTGAATGACAGATAGTTACAGTTGCATCTTTTTTGAGTAATAACTCTGCAACAGGTTTTCCAACTAAATTACTTCTTCCTACTACAACTGCATGTTTTCCGCTTATCTCAATATCATTTAATTTTAATAATTCCATAATAGCAAGTGGTGTGCATGGAATAAAACATTTACGATTATTATAAAAACGAGCAAGACTTTTATTAGTTAAGCCATCTACATCTTTTGATACATCAATTGAGTTAATAATTCTCTTTGCACTCATATTGTTTGGAAGTGGTAATTGTACAATAATTCCATCAATATATTCATCATTGTTTAATTCTACTATTCTATTAATAATTTCTCTTTCACTTGTATCAAAGGCATATTGAAATAATCTAAAATTCATTCCAATTTCGTTCGCTGCTTTAGATTTGTTTCTAATATATGCATTACTTGAAGGATCCTCACCTATTTGAATTACCGCAAGGCTAGGCTTAATCATACAACCTTTTACTTTCATCGCTAATTCATCTTTTATTTGTTTGCTCATTTTTTTTCCATCAATTATTTGACTCATAAAATCACCTCATTTTTAGCCGACTACTTTTTATCTTATATTACCATTATATCATTAAATCCAGTAAATCAAAGATTTTTTTTCTTTTCTTTACATTTAATTATCAAAAAAATAAAAGTTACCAAATTCATAGTAACTTTCTTAAACAATATTAATAAATTTTTATAATTGTATCAAACACACCAGTTCCCATTGGAACACTTAATGTTACAATTACAGTCAATCTTTTATCATTATCTATAAAATATCTTATAGAATTATCTTTTAATGAATTTCTATAATTATCTATACTTTCATTATTATAAGTTTCAAAATTTGTACCATCTGGATAATATGCACCATCACCCGTATCTGTTAAAGGATCTTTTTTAAGTTCCTCTTTAATAATTACAGTTATTTCATTTTGAATTTTTTGGTCAATCTCATCTGAAGTATATCCAAGTAAACGATAAACTTCCTGATATGTTAATAAATTGCCATTATTTAGATTAAAATTATATGTCAAATAGTGTGGATGTGAAATATCTGATCCTCCACTAACAGAAGTTATTATAACTGAGCCTATTTGGTCATGTGTAAAATATTCATAATCTATTGTTATAAACCAAGGTAAAATTTTATCAATATGTTCTTTGTAATTATTAAGAACCTCTTCGTATAATGTTGAAATTTTTTCATTAGTTTTCTCAGCATCATTAGATTTTATATTAATGAAAGGAACTTTCATATCGCTTAAATAATAATTCTTTCCCTTGTTATAACTTGATGGTAAATCTTTTGGAGTATCGTCTGCAGATGAAATCCATAAATCACTATTATAATCTAAATTGTTTTCTGTTTTTTCAGTATTATACCAATAATAAGAATCATTTATTTTTTTAAATGTACTTTTATATGTAGGAAATTCATCATAATTTTCTTCAAAATATTTTTTTAATTCTTTTTTAGCAGAAAAATAATATTTTTGATTATACATATTTATTAAAATTACTATATAATATACTTTTTTCATCCAATTACACTTCCTCTATCTTAATAAGATTATTATACAGTACCTAAAAAAAAAGCAATTTTCATTGCTCTTAGTAATTTGTAGCTCTTAATTCAAAATATGCTTTTGGATGACTACAAATTGGACAAACTTCTGGAGCACTTTCTCCAAAATGAACATGTCCACAATTACGGCATACCCACATCATTTTTTCTTCTTTCTTGAATACTTTTCCTTCTTTTACATTCGCTAGTAATGCTTTATATCTCTCTTCATGTTCTTTTTCAATTTTTCCTACTCCTTCAAATAGAAAAGCAATTCTATCAAATCCTTCTTCACGTGCTACTTTGGCAAATTCAGCATACATTTCTGTCCATTCATAATTTTCTCCATTAGCAGCATCTTCTAAATTTTCAATTGTAGATGGAATATTATCTTCATGTAATAATTTGAACCACATTTTAGCATGTTCTTTCTCATTTCCTGCTGTTTCTTCAAATATTGCAGCAATTTGTTCATAGCCTTCTTTTTTAGCTTTTGAAGCATAATATGTATATTTGTTTCTTGCTTGACTTTCTCCTGCGAATGCAGCCATTAAGTTTTGTTCAGTTTTTGTTCCTTTTAAATTCATTTTTATTCCTTCTTTCTAATAAAAATAGTATCAAATATTAAAAACTATAATACTATCCCTAAACAATATTATAATTTTTTCTGTACTTGAAGTCAACTAAAAAATGTCGTCATTAGTCTTTTTTCGTGCGATAGTTTCTTTCAAATTCTAATAATTTTTTTTCTCTACCTTTTTCTATATTATTTTCTGAATTAATTATCCTTAAACCATTCATATTGAAATCGTCAAATGTGAAAGATAATAATGAATTTGTTCTTAAGTCGAAATACAATCCATCAACATTATATTGCATGGAAGAAAATAAATCTTCTGATAACCATAAATCTATTTTAGTATTTCCATAAACAAATTTATAGCCTCCAAATCTATTTAAATCATAATTTATATTATAAGCTTTTAAAACTCTTAATACCCAATCAAGTTGCTCTTTTCCTAAAACAACAAAATCCATATCTTTCGGCTTTCTAGCATATACTAAATCTCTAATAGCTCCACCAACTAAATAAATGGGTGCCAATGAAGAAATTGTATAAGCTGGATAAAAATGATGATTGATATATTTTTTCAATCTTCCTTGTAAACTAAGATCCAATGTAAATTCATCTATGCATTCATTATATTTCAAATTTATATTCATTTAAATCACCCGCTGAAAATCGAATTTATTATATTCTATATAGAATCAATGATTGTGAAATCCTAAAAAATTATTTCTTAGGATTATAAAACCATGATACTACTTTAGAAAATTCATATAAAATAATATTACTTTTACTAACCGCAAAACCTTTTCCAATTGCTTTCCCACCAATTGTTAATGACGCAATAAAAGCAGTTATAATTAAACTCACAAGTAATGCATCAATATGCATAGAAGAAGATATGGTAACAGATAAAATAGCCCCTGTTGAACCAGATACAATTCCACATATATCTCCAATTACATCATTACAAAAGGAAGATACTTGTGCAGCATTCTTTTTAAATTTTACTGCTACTTTGGCGCCTCTTACTTTTCTTGATGCCATAGAATGAAAGGGGGATTCTTCTGCAGCTGTTACTGCTACGCCTACCATATCAAATAAAATACCAATTCCAATAAACAAAATTAAAATAATGATTCCTATCCATATATTCACTTTTGGCATTACTGTTTCTGACAATAATGAGAATATAATAGATAAAGAAAAGGCTATTACCGATATTTTGATAATCCATTTATAATCTATCAATTTCTTGTCTTTCTTTAATTTCTTATTATGTTTTAATTCTTCCACTTTTCCCATTAAACACCTCTAAAATATACAAAAAAAATGGCTATTTATATAGTAAACTTTACGTCTTAAGGTCAAGTAGGATTTCCCTTACTTCAAACTCTTCCGTTACCAGACGAGGGGTTCCCCATTACAGAAGTAAATATATCGTCACCGAATATATGACTTGATTGCCACTGAGTACGCACTGCAATCCTATATAAATAGACACTCTAGGAGATTTCCTCGACAACTTCACTTTATTATTAGTTCCTTTTTGCAAATACCGTTTCATATCGCATTATCATTAAATTTGTTTGGCCATTCAAATTTAAATCGATCAATAATCCCCGAATATTCACTCAGGACAAGCTACACTACTCGTAACTTATCATCACATAGTAGGTTTAATCCTAAGTCGTCACTTCTCCATCAACTTTCGTGTATAGGGAAATAACAAGTTTAGGTCTCCCAGATGGTGGGTCGGTTTTTTCTGTATGCCATTACAGTCGCCCAGACATCCATACCTCCCAGCACTCACCCCAAACTGGGCGTAAGAAGCAAGCACAAGAAGTTTCACAGATATGCTCTTTAGTGACTTTTTAGGGCCACCTTCATAATAAACGAAATTGACTAGAATAATGTGCCATTTCAATTTACATTTAACATTTTAACAAATTTTTTAGCTTTTGTCAAATTGCTGAAATCAGTATAATATATGCTTTTTTTTCTCCAAAATTACTCTTTTTTTTCTTTAAATGGAAATAGTAATAAAGCTAAATATGTAATTGGTATTCCAATAATAGCTGCTAGTATGTAAGCGATTAGTTTATATAAGTGTAGAATATCAATAATAATAAACACACAAATAAGTTGAATGATAAAATTTGGAATATATGAAATACAAAATTTAATAAATTTTTCTAATGTCAAATTTTTATCATGAAATGTAATATAACTATTCAATAAATAAGAAATTGTTAAACTAGTAATATATCCTACAATAAAAGCTACAGTTGGATTTTTAATAAACAAAGAATATAAAAAGGAAAACAACACTCCATTAAAGGTATTCAAGCACCCCACAAAGACAAAGCGAATAAATTTAGGTGTAAAAAAAGTATGCTTTATTTTTTCTATTTTTGTTTCTTTATAATCACTATAAGATATTATTTTATTTTTTTTGACCATAAATCCTTTTTTAGATCGTTCAATCATAGGAAAATCAGATATACTATCAGTATACATCTCTTCTACTATTATCTTTGGATATTTTTCTTCCATTCTTTTTACTTTTGCTTTTCCATAACAATTCTCTTTTAAAAATTTTCCATTTTTTTTATCTACCTTTGAAGCAATTAAATCTTTTACTTTTAATTTTTCACATGGTATTTCTAATAAAAATTCTGGAGATGCTGATATAATGACATCATTTGTATGTTTTTTTTCTAAATACCATTTTTTTATTTTAGAATAATGAATATTCCAAAATTCTTCTAATAATTTATCTATATCATCAAAATCTTGTAAAAAACAAAATAATACTTCTTTCATTTCTGTTTTTGTTTTAATACCCAAAATATAAAGACTAAAATACCATAACATTTTTATCCAATATTTAGAAATACTTTTTTTCTTTTTAAAACAAAATTTATAAAAATCTACTGAGGAATCTCCATCATAGATGGTTCCATCAAAATCATATGCTACTATTTTCATACTATCTCCTTTTATTTAATTTACCAATAATGGCATTTACAATACGTTTGCTAGCCTCTCCATCACCATATGGATTATTTGCTTCACTCATGCTTTCATATTCTTTTTTATCTGTCAATAATTTTTTAGTTTCTTCATAAATCATTTTTTCATCAGTTCCAACTAATTTTAGTGTTCCTGCTTCTACTCCTTCTGGTCTTTCTGTTGCACTTCTAAGTACAAGTACTGGTTTTCCTAGAGCAGGAGCTTCTTCTTGAATTCCACCACTATCAGTAAGTATTAAATAAGATTTGTTAATAAAGTTATGAAAATCTACTACTTCTAAAGGCTCTATTATTTTTATTCTGTCTGTATCCTTTAATACTTCACTTGCAATTTTTCTCACTCTTGGGTTCATATGAATTGGATATACTACTTTCACATCTTGAAATTCATCTACAATTCTTTTTACTGCTTTAAAGATATGCCTCATTGGTTCTCCTAGGTTTTCCCTTCTATGAGCAGTTAATAAAATCATTTTGCTATCATTTATCCAATCAAATATTTTATGGTAATAATTTTCTTTTACTGTTGTTTGCAGTGCATCTATTGCCGTATTTCCAGTTACAAAAATATTTTCTTCACTTTTTCCTTCTTTTAATAGATTCGTTGCACTTACTACCGTTGGTGCAAAATGATAATCAGCAATATTTCCAACCATTTGTCTATTCATCTCTTCTGGATATGGAGAATATTTATCATAGGTTCTAAGGCCAGCTTCTACATGCCCTACTTTTGTTTGATTGTAAAATGCCGCTAGAGCTCCAGCAAATGTAGTGGTTGTATCACCATGAACAAGTACAATATCTGGTTTTACTTCCTTGATTACTTTTTCGACACCTGTTAAAGCTCTAGTTGTTATTTCTCCAAGGGTTTGCCCTTCTTTCATAATATTTAAATCATAATCTGGGTTTATATCAAATGCTGTTAATACTTGATCTAACATTTCTCTATGTTGTGCTGTTACACATACAATGGTTTCTATTTCTCTTCTTGTTTTTAATTCTTTAATGAGAGGTGCCATTTTAATTGCTTCTGGTCTTGTTCCAAAAATTGTCATTACTTTTATCATTTTATTTCTCCTTTTATCATTTTTTTAACTTTAAAAATAAATTTTATATTACTATTATAAAATCGTTTCATTCTTTTGGGTTCTCTTATAATACGATATAACCACTCTATATTCATTTTTTGAAATATTTTAGGTGCCCTTTTTTTACTTCCACTCATCACATCAAATGAACCACCTACTCCAATAAATATACCTTTTTTAAATTGCTTTAAATATTTATAAATTAATATTTCTTGATTCGGAATTCCAAGAGCCACCATAACAATATCTGGTTCCTTTTTTACAATTTCATTCATAATATTATCTTTATTATCTACATAGCCATCACTACTACCAAGTAAATTTATATTAGGATATTCATCTTTTATTTTTTTTTCTAATTTTTCTATTACTTCTTTTGTGGCTCCAAATAAATAAATACTTTTTTTCTTTTCATTTCCTATGCGAAGTAATTCCCATGCAATATCAATACCAGTTATTCGCTCCTTTACACAATAACCTAACATGTTTGCTGCTTTTACAATACCAACACCATCTGGAACAATTGTTGTTTCATTATCTAAAATAATTTGTGAAAAATCAGCATTTTCATCTGCAATCATAAATGTTTCTGGATTAGCAGTTACAATAAACATTTTCTTATTCTTTTCTATATTTTCTTCTATTAATGATATAAAATCAGCAAATTTTTTTTGATACATTTTTTTAAAAAAACGATTCATATCGTCACCTCATACATCATTTTCTTAATTCTATTATATCATGGCTAATCGTATTTAGTAAATTATTTTTCTGAAACTGAACACTTTCTTTTTCAAATTAAATTCTATTATCTGACATTTGTTTGTCAAAATTGCTTATATTTTATATTCCAATAATCCATAAAATACGATATAATGATAATAGGTGATAATAGATGGATAAGAATGATAAATTAAAAGAGAAATTAGACCTATTAAGTGCTTTAAAAGAAGATGAAGAAGCAACTCAAAAAATCAAGGTGATTAAAAAGGAAAATTCAAAAAAGAAGGAAGTTTCAAAGCAAGAAAAAGATGCCAAGAAAGAGGAAGTTTTAAAAGAAATCAAAAAAGTAAAAGATACTACTCCAAAGAAAAATAATATTCCATTTACAATTATTGCATTTGCATCTTTAGTGATTACTTTAACTTACTTTATCTATAATATTGTTAAAGCTACAGATCAAGTAAATCAACCTTATTTAATTATCAATAGTGCGATTTTGTTTGTCATAAATATATTTTTAGTTTTAACAGGATTTATTCAAAAGAAAAATATACAAAAAGGATTTCAAACATTTAATGTTTTGTTAATTAGCTTGTATGGATTATTTCAATTCTCTGTTAGTTCAGGAATATTGAAACTCCCTACTCTTACTACAATTGGTGACTTTAGTAATATAAGTATCAACGAGGTAATAAAATGGGCTAGTAATAATAATATTACATTAGAGCAAACATATGAATATAGTGATTTAATTGAATCAGATCATATCATTAGTCAAGATGTTCCAGCAAATACATTATTAAAAGGAGTTAAGAAAATTGAAGTAATTGTTTCTAATGGTCCAAATTACGAATCAATTGTAAATATTCCAAATATGATTGGTTGGAATGTAGATGATGTAGTGGCTAAAATTAAAGAGGCCAAATTAAATAATGTACAAATTGATTTTGAGTTTAATGAAGTAACTGAACGAGATATTGAATTTGAACAAAGTAAAAGTGGTGAAATGAGAAGAAACGAAGAATTAATTTTAAAATTTTCTTTAGGAAGAGAAGAAGATTTAGAACCAGTTAATTTAAAAGAGTTAAAAGACATGGAAGAATTTGATGCTATTTTATGGCTTAAAAGAAATGGGATAAAGTATGAAATAGAATATGAATTTAGTGATACAACAGAAGCGGGAAAAGTAATTTCTACTACTCCTGAAGCTGATACATTAATTGTCCAGTTGGAAACAACTGTGAAAATTATTATTTCTAAAGGACCAAAAATTACGGCTCCCGATTTTACAAAAATGTCATTAGATGAAATTACAGAATGGGCAATAAAGAATAAGATTACAATTGTCTATGAAAGTGAATATAATAACGATATTAAAGCAGGTAGTGTTATTAGAGTTAGTGTAAAAGAAGGAGATATTTTAGAAGAAAACGATAGAATTTATATTGTAACATCAAAAGGTTCTCTTAAAATGTTCTCTTATACAGATGGTGATATTGTTGCACTTCGTAATTTTGCAGCTGAGCATAAAATAACTTTAACTGAAAATGAAGAATTTAGTGATACTATTGAAAAAGGAAAATTTATTAGTGTATCTCTAAAACCAGGAGATATTATCAATACTGGGGATGAAATTACTGTTGTAGTTTCATTAGGTAGTTCTATAGAAATTCCAAATTTCATTGGCATGAGTGCTGATAAAGCAAAACAAACTTGTTCTAATTTAGGAATTACTTGTAAACTATCTTATGTTTATAGTTCTAACACAAAAGGAAATGTATTTAACCAAAGTATGAATGCTGGTTCTAAGGTGATTGCTGGTACTAATGTTGTATTAACAATTAGTAATGGGAAAAAAACAAATAATAGCGGTGGAAATAGTAGTAATCAAGGTAATAATGGTTCTTCTACCACAAATCCACCTACTGTTAATCCAGATCCCCCTGCCCCAACTTGTACTGAAAAAAATCTAGGAAATTTAATTATTCAAGAAAGCTGGCTTAGTATCGGAAATTCAGGTAAAACAATTTCTAGTTTACAATCTAAATTAAGTACAAATTATCCTGGTGCCACATTCAATATTGTTGCTAAAGCTCATAATTCACTCAACTCAGGATTGATACATCCAGATTCCCCAACAAATAATGGAACTGTAATAAAATCATGTAATACTTATACAATATACATTGTAGAATAAGTAAATATCCCCCAGTAAAACTGGGGGTTTTTCTCTGACGCCTATAAGGCT
>CANSDD010000046.1 GCA_947645535.1 uncultured Mycoplasmatota bacterium | reverse complement strand
AGATGAAGCAAATGACATTAGAAGATGTAGCACATAATTATAAACTTGAAGGAATCAGTATCGGAGAGAGACGTGGTGAAAAAAGGGGAATCATGACAGGTAAATTAGAAACAGCAATAAGATTATTAGGCAAAGGAATTGCTATGACACTAGTTATTGAAGCAACAGGACTAAAAGAAGAACAAATATTAGAATATCAAAGTAATTGTGTAAAAAATTAAGTGAAGAGAAATCTATCAAAGTAGGTTTCTTTTATTATAATCTAAGTAGTAACCAAATGAAATATAAATTTTCAAGATAAAAAAACGGTATAATCTAATCGTTCTTTTTATTTGCATTTTCATAGCATTTCATGTATAATCAGTCCAGGTGATATATTATGGAACGTCTACAAAAAGTGATAGCAAATAATGGATATTGTTCTAGAAGAAAGGCAGAAGAACTTATTCAGAATGGAAATGTAAAAGTAAACGGAAATATAATAACAGAGCTTGGTGTAAAAGTAAGTGATAAAGATGAAATAACAATAAATGGCAATGTATTAAATAAAGAACAAAAAGAGTATTATTTATTATATAAACCTAGGGGAATTATTACGAGTACAAAAGATGAAAAAAATAGAAAAACAGTAGTTGATTTAATTCCTACAAAAACACGTATTTATCCAGTAGGAAGATTAGATTATGATACAAGTGGAATATTATTATTAACAAATGATGGAGCACTTACAAATGCACTAATTCATCCTAGCAATATGATAGATAAAGTTTATGTAGCAAAAGTAAAAGGATTTGTACTGGCAAATCATTTAAAACTATTAAGTAGTGGAATAATGATAGATGGAAAAAAAACATCTAAAGGAAAAGTAAAATTAAAAAAATATGATAAAAAAGCAAATACATCTATTGTAGAATTAACGATACATGAAGGTAGAAATCATCAAGTAAAAAAAATGTTTGAAGCAATAGGTTATGAAGTATTAAAATTAAAAAGAGAAAGAATTGGCTTTTTAGATTTAAGTGGATTAAAATCAGGAGAATATCGTCGTCTTAGTCCCAAAGAAGTGAAAATTTTATATAATGATGTAATAAAAAAAAATTAGAAAAAATTCTAATTTTTTAAGCAGCTTTATCAAGAGCTTCTTCTACAATTGCGTTAGTAGGGCATCCTTCTAATGCCTCCATAACTTCGTCTTGCAAATCTTCTGGAATAACATCTAATTTTACTTCAGCTTTATCATCATCACCAAAAGTAAATACATTAGGTAGCATTGCAGCGCAAGCTCCACAACTAATACAAGCATTTTTATTTACTTTAACTTTTTTCATATTATAAATTCCTCCTCTTTCCATTATATGAAAAACGGTAGAAAAATTCAAGAGAGACTTTTAAAAAAAAATAAAATATGTTATTATTATAGTAGTGAGGTGATAACGTGAAGAGCAGAATGGAACGATATTATGAAGTAGACACAGAAACCAGTAGACGAACTAGAAAAAATGCTGATTTATATCAAAAAATCTATGAAAATGATGAATATAGTAATATTGAAGGAATTGCTACAACGTTAAAACCAAATGAAATTGATATTTCAAAAATTAAAGAGTTATTAAAAACAAGAGATGATTCTAAAAAAGAGAGAGTAACAAGAACAATATCAAAACCTTTAACAGATAGTAATATGGTTGATAATTCTTTTGAACAAGATGATGATAAAAGTTATGACATAAGAGACATTTTAACAAAAGCGAAAAGTGAAAGAAAAGAACCAGCAAAAAAAACATATCATAAAATAGATGTACCTGCTTATGATACATTAAAAAGTTCTAAAAAAGAGTTGCCAGAAGATGAGGAAGAGGAATTAAAAGAGCTAATTCATACAATTACAAATACAAGTATGTTAAATAAATTAGGAGATCAAGAATTGAGTTTAGGTTTATTAGATGAATTAAAATCTGATACAATGGTAGGAGATTCATCTGCAATTAGGAAAGCTTTAGAAGAGGAAAAAAAGGTATTAAAAGATGATAATTTCTTGGATGATGAAAATGATGATAAGAAAAATATGGATCAATCGTTTTTTACTTCTAATTTAAATTTTAAAGATGAAGATTTTGAAGAATTACAAGAAATGAGTAAAAATATTAAGAAAAATGATAAACTAATGAATATTTTAATTTTTGTCTTATTAGTTATATTTACAACTTGTGTAATATTTTGGATATTAAAGTAAAAAGTAACTTTTTTATAAAGCTACTTTTTTTGAAATTTTTTGCTAATTTATTATCAATTCATTCTCACTTATAGAAGATGTGAGACTTTTTTTATTCAATATTTTGCTTATTACATAATTGTTTAAATCTGTTGAGAATAATTAAGAAACTTTTTTGTTTTTAAATAATACTCGTACAAAAATAATAAGAGGAATAAAAAATAGAAATCCAAAACATATAGAAGGGGAATAATGTAAAATAATAAAATTCGCAATTGTATTATTTTTAAAGATATGTTCTACTGCAAATAAAAGTATAATAGATAAAGTAATAATTGCATAATTAGTTATTTTATCTGTCATTTTGAAATCGTCTTTTATATATTTAATAATAAAATATAAACCCATAACAATAAAAGAGAATAAATCAAATAACCAATGTAAAGCAATAATACCTTCTACACGTGAGATAAAACCACTAATGTTAATTAACTTTAAAAGATGATATTCTGGGTATTGATAAAGAAGGGCAAGGTGTGGACCAAATATAGAAATAATAAAGAAAGTAGTAAGCATTAAAGTTATAGAACTTAGAAAGTAAGTAATGATAACATTTCTATTATAATGCTTATTGTCAAATACATAATTTTTAGGAATAGCTGTTAGAACAAATAATGGTAATGTATTAAATGCAATATATGATATACTTCCTTTTAATATTGGAGACCACCCAAACTCTAAAATTGGTTTAATATTATCTAACTTTATTTCTTTTGTTAATCCAAAATATGCAAACAAAAATAATAAAATTCCAAAATAGAGTAATACAACTTGTGTTCTAGCAATCACATTAATTCCTTTTGTCAAAATGTATACAATAACAAGAATAAACATAATTCCTATTGCAATTGTTGGAGTTCTATGTAAATATTGTGATGATATAAATCCAATCATATTATAGAAAGTAATTATAATAATAAAACTAATTCCAATTACTAAAATAGTATTGATTATTTTCCCAATTACTGTTCCAAATAATTTTTTTGTAATAGAGAAAATAGTATCATCTGGATAATGATTTTTAACATATAAAAATATAGAAAGTGGAATTAGTCCAAGAATTGTTCCAACAATAATAGAAATCCAACTATCTTGTCTAGCTAAGTGTATGATATTGCTAGAAGTAACTCCTAAGAAACTTGCTCTTATAATAAAATAATATAAACAACAAATTTCTATCATTCTTAACTTTTTTCTATTCATGAATGCCCTCCTTAATTGTTTGTTCTAATGAGCCTTTGTTCTCTAATGTAATTTTGATTTGTACATTAACTTCTAAATCTAAAAACTCATTACTATTCCAATTTTTTTCTACTTTTGCCCAGTATTTTGGATTACTTTTATGAATTAAACTGCCATATCCAAATACATCACTTTGATATTGTTTTGCCATCTTTATTGCACTATCAGTATATTTTTGTAATTCTTTTGCAGTTGCTTTTTCAATATCTTTAATCACATTTGGATCTTCTAAATCAGCATCACTATTGATTTCATTAATACTACCAACAGCTTTAATACTAACTTCTATAACAGGTTTATTATTTCGCATTTTCATACTTGTTTCTGTTTTTACACTTGGTAGTGTAATTGATATTGGTTTTTCAGCATAATCAAAAACTGTATACATAATTCCTATATTTCCAATTAATAAATTTAAGCCTCTATTTTCATCTTTACTAGTAAAGCCGACTAACTTATCCTGTCTAAAGATTCCAGCTGTTCCCATTTTGATTACTGTATCTGGTTCAGTTTGTTTTAAGTTATCTTCTTTTTCACCATCTTTGGTAGAGCCTTCAATTAAAACACTATTTACATAAGGATCTTTTCCAGGTTCTAATAAATCACCTAAAAAAGAATTATAAGTAACTTTTGTCATTGTTGCTTGTAAGCGAAATGTTTCTTCTATATTAGTTGCAATACTTTGAGATGGAAAAGCTTCTAATGGCGATAAGATTTTTAAGGTATCTTTGGCTTTACAATCACGTGCTAGAATAAGATAAAACATTTTTCTGGATTGTGGATCTCTTAGTAAATAATCTAAAATTTCTTCAAGTCCTTCTTCAGCCACTTCTTCTGATATAACAATTACTAGTAAATGTCTTATATAGAGCTCTTTTGGACTCGTAAGTTCAATATTTTTAAGTGCTTCTAATATAGTTTTTCCTTTTGCATCTAACACAATTGTCTGAGATTCTCCCTCTTTAGAATTTCCTTCTACTTTTTTAGCATTTGATATAAGCATTCCAACTCGATATTCATCGCCTTCTTTATCAATAGACATTCCAGTTGAAATACTTAAATCACTAAGTTCTCTATAATTCCAACATCCAGTTAAAAAGAAGCAGAAAGAAAGTATAATGATAATCTTAAGTTTCATTTATTTGTCCTCCTTTAATCTAGTTTGATTTTTGTCTGTTAAATATCTTGGACGTTTAGTTAAACGATTGACTGGAAATTTAATAATACTATCTTTCCAAGCTCTAATGTCAATTGGACTAAAAGGAGCAAGATAAGGAACGTCTAATGTTTCTAGACTAACAAGTTTAATAATTAAAATAAGCATAGCAACTAAAAAGCCAATGAGTCCCATAAACATAGATGTAAATATAAAAATGATTTTCCAACTTCTAAGAGCATTTATCATATCAATATCTGAAAAGGCCATTTCACAAATTGATGTAACAGCAACAATAATAACAACAATAGGGGAAACAACACCAGCTGAGACTGCTGCGTCACCAAGAACAAGTGCTCCTACAATACTCATAGCTGTTCCAGCTGCACTAGGAGCTCTTAAGTCGCTTTCTCTAAGTACTTCAAAAGTAATTCCAAAAAGCAATACTTCAATTACAGTTGGAAAAGGAACACCTTGTTGTTGCATAGCAATAGAAATTAAAAACTCATCTGGAATTAGCTCATGATTAAATGTGGTTAGTGCAATATATAAAGCTGGTGTGATAATTGTAATGAAAAAAGCAAGAGTTCTAAGAATTCTAGAAAATGTTACATTTGAGGCTTTTTCATAATAATCAGTAGGTGCGTGTAAAAAACTAATTAGTGTTGCAGGAGTAATTAGTACAAATGGTGTATTTTCAACAATAATTGCAAGTTTTCCATCTAATAATTCTCCACATACCATATCAGGTTTTTCAGTTGTAATCATTTGTGGAAAAGTAGAGCGTTGTTTTCCCTCTAAAAATTTTCTAATATAACCACTATCTAAAATTGCATCAATATCTATTTGTTTCAATTTCTTTTCAATATCATTCACTCTTTTAAGTTCTACAATATCTTTAATGTAAGCAATCGCAACTTTTGTTTTACTTCTTCTTCCAACTGTTACCTCTTTAAACCAAAGATTAGGATCTTTAATTCTTTTACGAATAAGACCTAGGTTCATATTATGATTTTCGGTAAAGCTATCTTTTGGGCCACGAATAACTGGCTCAGATGTAGATTCTGTAACTCCTCTATCTAATTTCGTTCTTGTTTCTAATATAATTGCCTCATTACTACCATCCACAAAAATACAAGTAAATCCTGAAGATAAATAATAGAAAATACTATCAAAATCATTTGCAGTAGTGAGTTTACTATTAGGAATCGTATTTTCTAATCTTTTTAAAAGACTAGTAAAAAAAGTTTCTGTTTTGTTATATTTTACGTCATCACTAATACTTTTCATAATAAAATTGCTGATTTTATCATCACTACTAACACTTTCAAAATAGATATATGAAATATGTTTTAAACCAATTTTTATTGTTCTTGTAGCTGTATCTGGACTATTGCCAGTTGCTAGCTTAATTATTTCAATATTTTCTTTTGCCTCTTTTGAAATTTTTTTCATAAACATCCCTCATTTATTTTTATTATTGCTTATTTTTGAAATTTTATAAGTAAATATAGGAAATCTTTCGTTGAATTATAATTTATTTTTTTGTATAATAAAAATAGATTGTGGTGATAATAATGAAGCAAAATAAGTGTCTTAAAATAGAAGGAATGGATCATCAAGGAAGAGGAATTGCACATAGTAATGATAAAATCATTTTTGTAAATAATGCTCTTATTGGAGAAGAAGTGGAAATAAAAATTTTAAAAGAAAAGAAAAATATAATAGAAGCAGAAAGTGCAAATATTATAAAAGCAAGTAATGATAGAGTAATAAGTTCTTGTCCTTATTTTAAAGAATGTGGTGGTTGTGATTTACTTCACATATCTTACAAAAAACAGTTAGAATATAAAGAAAATAAGGTAAAAGAAATTATTAAAAAGTTTGCTGGTATAGAAAATATAGTAAGCCCAATTATAGAAAATGATGAGCCATTTGAATATCGTAATAAAGTTATTTTTCAGGTAGATAAAAAAATAGGATTTTATCAAAAGAAAAGTAACAAAATTGTAGAAATAGGAAAATGTTTATTATTAGATGTGACAATGAATCAAATTCTTTCTATTATCAGAAATAATATGGATTTAAATGGCATAAAACAAGTAATGATTAGAAATAGTAAAAGAAATAAAAATACAATGATTGTATTCGTTGTAGAGCAAGGATTTCAAAATTCGAAGATATCAAGTATGTTAAAAGAATATTCTGTATTAGTAAAAAGAAATGGAAAGTACGAACAAATATATGGAAATAATTGTATTATAGAAAAAGTAGGAAAATATGAATTTAAGATATCGCCAGAATCTTTTTTTCAAGTAAATACAAAACAAATGGAAAAATTATATCAGACTGTTTTAGAGCATAGTGATTTAACTGGAAATGAAAATGTATTAGACCTTTATTGTGGGACAGGAACAATAGGAATATTTTTAAGTAGTAAAGCGAATAAAGTTCTTGGAATTGAAATTAGTATTGATGCAATAAAAGATGCGAATATCAATAAAGAAAAAAATCAAATAAATAACATCGAATTTTTATGTGGGGATACAGGTACAGTTTTGAAAAAGACTAATTTTAAAGCAGATTTAGTGATTGTTGATCCACCTAGAGCTGGCTTAGATGAAAATGCAATTGTAGAATTAAGAAAAATATCAGCACCTAAAATAATCTATGTTTCTTGTGATCCAGTTACACTAGCACGTGATATAAAAAGATTAGAAAATGAATATGAAGTTAATACTATTATTCCCGTAGATATGTTTTCTAATACATATCACGTTGAGTGTGTATGCGTGTTAAATAGGCGATAAACTCTTATAAATAAAGGAAAAATCAACTATTCATTAGGGGTCAAAAAAATGGTAAAAAACGAGTAAATCATTGATGTTTTTACTAATTTTTGAAAAAACATTGTGGAGGTTGTCTGTGGAGAATATGTTTCATCATACCACCCTAACTGGTATGTGTTGAATACATTTATATTTATAAAAAATTAAAAATATTGGAATGAACAGACAATAGTAATCTAAAAGAATCAGAAAAAGATTTTTTAATGATATATGGATGATAAAATATAAAGATATTATTTTAGTGTAAATAATAAAAATGCTATTGATTTAGGATGTGGTTTGGGTCAGGATTCTATTTGGTTAATGAAAAATGGCTTTAATGTTATATCTTGTGACTTTTCAAAGAAGGTACTAAATAAATTTAAAGAAATGTGCCCAAATGCTAAAGTAATGAATTTTGATTGCCATTTGAGCCTAATTTTGTAGGATTAGTAAATGCAAATTTATCTCTTCATTATTTTAATATGGAAAAGACAAAAGAAATATTTGATGGAATTTATGAAGTTCTTGAAAAGGGTGGTTTATTTATTGGAAGAATGAATTCTGATAAAAATGCATATGTTAACGATAATTATATAGAGATGAAAAGGACTTTTACTATGACCCAGTAAAAGAACAACATAAAAGACTATTTAATCAAGAACAATTTGATATATTGACAAAGCAGTGGAACATAGTTGTTTTAAATGAAGATGTAACTACTCGTAAAAGAAGAAAAAAATATACTTGGGAGTTTATTTTGCAAAAGTAAATGATGTGTGTAATTAAACAAATAAAAATATAAGAAAATAGGGAGGTTTGAAAATAAAATGAAAAACGAATTAATAGAAGAAAATAAAACAGAATTAGTAATATATGAATCACAAGATGGAAATGTTAAATTGGATGTTAATTTAGAAAATGAAACGGTTTGGTTATCTTTAGAACAAATGACAAGATTATTTGGGAGAGATAAATCAGTAATTTCTAGGCATATAAAGAATGTATTTGAAGATGGAGAATTAGAAAAAAACAGTTCAACTATTGCAAATTTTGCAACAGTTCAACAAGAAGGAACTAGAAAAGTTGAAAGAAGTATAGATTATTATAATTTAGATGTAGTAATTAGTGTTGGCTATCGAGTTAAATCTTTAGAGGGTGTAAGATTTAGAAAATGGGCAACGGCTAGAATAAAAGAATATATCATTAAAGGATATACTATGGACGATGAACGTCTTAAAAATCTTGGAGGTGGAAAATATTTTTACGAACTTTTAAATCGTATTAAAGATATAAGATCAAGTGAAAAAGTCTTGTATAGACAAGTTCTTGATTTATATGCTACTGCAATTGATTATAATCCTAAAGCAGAAGAAACAATAAAATTCTTTAAAATAGTTCAGAACAAATTCCATTATGCTGCTCATGGTAATACAGCTGCTGAAGTAATTTATAATCGTGTTGATTCAACTAAATGATATAGAAATAGCTAAGAATTATTTAACTGAAAAAGAACTATTGATGTTAAATAATCTAGTTTCAGGATATTTTGATTTTGCTGAATTTCAAGCAATGAAACATAAACCAATGAGAATGAAAGATTACATTAATCAATTAGATAAAATTTTAAATTCTTTAGATGCGGATATTTTGACGAGTGCTGGTAAAATTAGTCATAAGAAAGCAATAGAAAAAGCAAAAACAGAATATAAAAAATATCAAATAAAGGAACTTAGCCCAATTGAAAAGGAAAATTTAAATTCAATTAGTAAAATTACTGAAATAGCGAAACAATTAAGCAAAAATTGATGATAATCTAGTCAATTATACTAATAATATATAAATAATGCATGATGGTTGTAAGAGAAAAAATATTTATGGAATAAGTCCATAGAATTATTGTATAAACTTTATGAATTTGTGATAAAATGGTAATTACTGACAAGAGGAAGTGGTAACTATGAAAAGTTTAAAAGAATTTAAAGCATTATTAAATTTTGTAAAAGAATATAAAATAAAACTTGTTATAGCGAGTATTTTAATTTTTTTATGTGAGCTTTCAGAAATCTTAGTAGGTTATTTAAATGGTGCAGCCATAGAAGCAATTACAAATATGGCACTAAAAAAAGCATTATTATATTTAGGAACTTATTTAGCAATGAAAATTATTATGGATGGCTTTTTATCAATTAAAGCAGATAGTATGTTACAAAAGATAGAGAGTGCAGTAACAAGAAAACTTGGTTTTTTTACATATAAAAAAGCACTTGATTTACCAGCTTATGCTTATGAAAAAACATCATCTGGAGAAATCATCAATCGTATTACAAATGATACAGACACACTTAGTTTTTCATTTAGTCAATTACTTCAAATATTTTCTTCTTTAGTAGGATCTATTATTTTAATTGTATACATTTTTTTAAATTCTTGGATTGTTGGTGTAGAAATTTTGGCTTTTGTATTTATTTTATTTTTAATTATTAGAAAATATCAACCTATATTAAAAAATGTTCATAAAGAAAGAAGAAAAGAGCAAGACAATTTTACATCTTTAGTAACAGAATCTATTAGAGGAGTAAGAGAGATAAAAACATTAGGGATTAAAAGGAATTTAATTTCAGATATGATAGAAATTATAAAAAAAATATATCAAAAATCAGAAAATGAAATTGATCTTAGAAAGAAATTTAACTTAATGACTAGATTTCTAAAGGCTCTTTTAGAAGTAGGAGTATTTATGACTTGTGCAGTACTACTTTACTATAATAAAACAACACTTACATTTTTTATTGCAATGACTTATTATGTTTATCGCTATATGTGGTTAATTGAAAATATCAATAGTTTTACTCAGGTCTATCAACGAGTTGTTGTATCTCTTGGAAGAGTAAATGAAATTTTAGAAAATAAACTTTATCAAGATGAACAATTTGGAAAAGAAAGTTTGGAAAAAACGAAAGGAATTGTAGAATTTAAAGATGTTATATTTTCTTATCCAGATGAAGATATTATCCTTAATCATTTTAATTTAACCTTAGAACCAAATAAGAAAATTGCAATTGTAGGAAAATCTGGGCAAGGAAAATCAACGTTATTTAATTTAATGACTCGTGTATTTGAACCAACAGAGGGAGAAATATTATTAGATGGAGTAAATATAAAATCATTAAAAGAAGAAAACTTAAGAAAACATATTTCGATTATTAGACAAGAACCATTTATTTTTAATCGGACAATTGAAGAAAATTTCAAATTAGTAAATAGTAATATAACATTAGATAAAATTAGAAAATATGCGAAAACTGCATATTTAGATGATTATATTATGACTCTTCCAAATGGATATCAAACAAAACTTGGAGAAGGTGGAGTAAATTTATCAGGTGGACAAAAGCAAAGACTTGCGATTGCCAGAACTCTAGCAAAAGAAAGTAAAGTTATATTATTTGATGAAGCTACTTCAGCACTTGATAATCAATCTCAAAATTATATCAAAAAAGCAATTGATAATTTAGTAAAAAATCATACAGTTGTAATTGTTGCACACCGTCTTTCAACAATTATGGATGCAGATATTATTCATGTAGTTGAAAAGGGAAAAATAATTGCTTCAGGAACACATAAAGAATTATTAAAAAATAGTGAAATATATAGAAACCTTTATGAAACAGAATCTTTAAATTCATAGTATTAGAATAGAAGGATATAATTTGTGATATTATATAATAAATAAAGTGTAGAAATGGGGAAAATAAATGAGGAAAAAGATAATGTTTATAAGTGGTGTCATAATTTTAATAGTTGTTGGTGTTATAGGAGTAAAAGAATATATATATAAGAAAAATGCGAAAATAGAAATTGTATTGCAAGATGATTTAACACTAGAATTTAATAATACAAAAAAAGTTTCTGATTTTATAGTTAGTTTAAACGGAAATATTATAGATGATTATGAGGTTAGTTTTAAAAAAATTGGAAAAAAAAACATTGCCTTTGAATTTATCAATGATAAAAATATTAAATTAAAATATGATTTTGATATAGAAGTAATTGATACAGTAAAGCCACTTATTTGGCTTAATAATAGTTATAGTTTAGAAAAAGATAGTGAAACAGTATTAACAGATGTGATTCTTTGTGGCGATAATTATGATAATAAACCAAATTGTTTTATAGAAGGGGAATATGATGTCCATACAGTAGGTAGTTATCCACTTGTCTTTAAGGCAATTGATAATAGTGGAAATGAGGCAGAGCAAGCTTTTACTCTTCATGTATATGAGCCAGATAATTCTTCAAATAATTACACACCTGAATATACTAATTTTGAAGATATTATTAAAGAATATAAAAATGAAAATAATCAAATTGGAATTGATGTATCTAGTTGGCAAGGTGATATTGATTTTGAAAAAATTAACAATGCTGGAGTAGAATTTATAATTATTCGTGTTGGAACAATTAACAATGAAGGAGAGCATGTGCTTGATAAGAAGTTTGAAAGAAATATTAAACTAGCAAATGAATATGACATTCCTGTTGGTTTATATTTTTACTCATATGCTGATAGTATAGAGAGTGCTAGAGAAGATGCTAAATGGGTAATAGAACAAATTAAAGATTATAAAGTAGATTTGCCTATTGCATTTGACTGGGAAGAATGGAGATATTTTAATAGTTATGAATTAAGCTTTTTTGGTCTTACTAGTATGGCAGAAGCATATTTAGAAGAAATAGAAAAAGCTGGATATAAAGGAATGCTCTATAGTAGTAAAAATTATTTAGAGAAAATTTGGTTTCCAACAAAATATGAAACATGGTTAGCACATTATACAGATGAAACAAATTATTCTGGTGAATATACTTTTTGGCAAATGATGAGTAGTGGAACAGTAGATGGAATAAGAGGAGGAGTAGATGTAAATATCTATTATCCTGGAAAGTAAGTATTGATATATATGAAGTAAAATTATAATATGTACTGAAAGTATATCGTTGATTTATTAGAATATTAAAATAATTGTTTATAAAGAAATCTAAAAAAAGATTTCTTTTTTTGTCTAAAGAAAACCCCCAGATAGTCTGGGGGTTCGATAAAGCTTTAGCGC
>CANSDD010000045.1 GCA_947645535.1 uncultured Mycoplasmatota bacterium | reverse complement strand
GCTGTATACGAGGAGTACCACTATCACGTATGAAATGGAATACAGCTAAAAATTAAGAAAATATACAATTGTTATGATGATTGTGGATGCGACAACGTTTATTATGTATTCTTTTTTTAAAGATTTATATTTCAGTCTTGCACTTGCATTACTGATTGATACAGTTTTTGTTGCTTATATTCAAAATCTATCTGAACGAAAAATAATATATCAATACGAAAAAAAGTATCAATCAAATACTTATGATTATTATAGAGATATTTTGGAGGAAAAATCTCCTGGTATTTTATCTCTTTGTTATAACTCTAGAAAAATGAACTTCAAAGATATTGTTGTAAGCATTCTATTATATTTAAAGCAGATTCAAATGATTGAATTTGTAAATGATGATATTAAAGTTATTGGAGATATTTCTAAAATTAAAAATCATGAAAGAATTGTTTTAGAATATATAGAAAATAAAAGTAATAAAAAGAAAATTAAGAAAAAATTTTATTCTGCTTTGATTGAAGATACGGAAAATGAAAATTATATATTTATGGAAAAAGAGAATAAAGTAAATATGACTTTATTTGCACAAATTATAATTGTTATTATGATATTACTTTTTATTATTTATCTATTTATTGGCCCCTTTGTTGTTCCGTTATTTTTTGAATTAACTAATTTGAAAAAAATAAACTTTACAGGCTTATCATTTTTAGGCTACTTTCTTTGTTTTGTAAGTATTCCTATTTACCAATGGATAGAAAATAGAATCAATTTGATAGTAAGAACGAATAAAGGCTTTGAATTATGCGGAAAATTAAGTGGATTAAAGAATTTCTTGAAAGATTTTTCTAAACTAAGTGATTCAGAATTAAAACAAATGAAACTTTATGATGAATATGTAATTTATAGTGTAGTATTTAATTTAAAAGGAAAATTAGATAAAGAAAGCAAAAAATTATATAATACTTTAGTTGCATTTCCAAAATTAAAAGTAAAAAATAAGATAATGAAGAATAATTATACAATAGAAAGCATCAATAAAATTTTTACTTTAGGTGTGGCTTCCTTTTCTTTTATTTGGTTCCTTTTTATGATATTTATGATTATGAAGGGAGCATATACAGCCTTTTTAGCGCTCTTAGTTGTGTTTATTATAATTGTAATAATAGGAATGATAGAAATTATAAGAAAATTATATTTTATAAAAAGAAGGAATATTATTCTAAATTACGGAATGAAATTTCCAGGTATTATTGTTGGAAGAGAATGTATTCATGATGATGGACCTGATTCTTATTATGTCATTGTGAGATATCAAAAAGAAGGAAGAGAATATGAATGTAATAGTCCTTTTTTAAGTTTTTCACCATTTGATTTAAAAAGTAATGATGTAGATGTATATCATTTAAAAGGATATTGTTATATAGATAATTTTAAAAGAAAATAAAAAAAGTTGTTAGAAAAATTCTAACAGCTTTTTACATCATCTGATAATTAGATGAATTATATTTTGTATTATAAGATGTAGAACTTGTATTTATCATATTCTCTAATCTAGTAACACGATTTTCTAAATTATTTACTTGATTACTTAAATTATTTAACTGATTTTCTACATTATTATAATCACTATTTACAGTATTTGTAGTTGCATAACTATAATTTGGCATAGTAGGCATTGGCATAGTGTTTGGAATACCAGGCATAATTCCAGGCATTGCACTAGGAATACCTCCCATCATTTGGTAAGTAGGATATACAGGATTATAGGCAACATTTGCACCACAATTTCTATCTTTTTTCATTTTACACACTCCTTTTTTGTTCTAATTCATTATATGTGTTTGTTTAATTTTAGTGAATGATATGGTATAATAATTTTGGGTGATGGAAATGCGATTAAAGCATGTAAAGGGTGCAGAGGATAGAATTGCTGTATCAAAGGTGGTAATACATAATCCAAAAGAACAAAAAGGGCATTTCTCAAATTTATTTAAAAATCATAATCCAATATATATTGAAATAGGAACAGGAAAAGGACATTTTATTGTAGAAAATGCGAGAAGAAATCCCAATATCAATTTTATTGGAATTGAAAAATATGATAGTGTTATTGTAAAAGCAATAGAAAAAGCCGAAGTAGAAAATTTACCTAATCTATTATTTATTCGAATGGATGCAACAGAAATAGATGAAATATTTAGTCATGAAGTTGATTTGATTTATTTGAATTTTTCAGATCCTTGGCCTAAAAAACGTCATGCACATAGAAGATTATCTAGTCCATTATTTTTAAAACGATATGAAACTTTATTTAAAAATGACATGATGATAGAAATGAAAACAGATAATAGACATTTGTTTGAATATTCTATTATGTCATTTAATGAATGTAATTTTCATATTGATGATATTTCTTTGAATTTACATGAAGATGATGTGGAGGAAAATATTGAGACAGAATATGAACAAAAATTTTCATCAAAAGGATATCCAATTTATAAAATAAAAGTCACAAAAGAAATTTAACATATATTTACACTCATTTCTATCTTTTTTCTTTTGTATTTCTTAATTTTTTGATATAATCATAGTAAGCAGGTGGAAAGATGAAAAAAGTAATCTTATTGTTAATTAGTATATCTTGTATATTTTTTGTAACTGGTTGTACTGCTGTACGAATAGATACGAGTAGTATTGACAATACTATAAATGTAGTCTTATCCAAGCAAAATACATTATATAATCATGTTGGCAAAGGCTATAAGTATTATATTCCAAGAGGTGTTATATATATTGACACAGATGAATTTAATGAAAAATTATATTCAAATGGAAATTACTATTATTTATATATTGATGCTATCAGTTATTATTATCAAAAGGAGACAGAGTATAAAGAAAATCCTAATGCCTATTATTCAAGAGTGATTAAGGTAAATGATAAAGATGGTTATGTAGAAATTTTAGAGCAGGATTCTAAATATTTAATAAAATTTTCTTATAATTATGCAAGAATTGAGTCTCTTGTAGATAAAGATGATATTAATGATGTAATTTTAAATGCTTCGTATATTTTATCAACAGTAAAATTTAATCATAATGTAGTCAAAATAATGCTTGATGATGAATATTTTACAAATAAAGAAGAAAAATATGATTTATTTAATTCTGTAGAAGAAAATGGAGCAAGTTCAAATAATAATAATAATTATGTAGAAGCAGAAAATAAATAGTGAATAGAGGTGAATATAATGAAATTTCTAGAAAAAGTAAAAAATATGTTTACAGAAGAAGTAGAAGAAGAAGTAAAGCCAATAAAAACAGAAGTTCGTAAAGTAGAAATTCCAGCTCCTGTAAAACAAGTGATAAAAGAGGAAAGTTCATCTGTTAATGATAACATTAGCCAAAATGAAACAATTAGGAAAGAAGAAAAAGCAAAAGCTCCTGTATTTTTTGATGATAAAGATTTTGATAAATTACCAACAGCATCATCCATAGAATCAGAGAAAAAAGCAGAATCAAAAAGGATAGAGAAAGAAAAAATTGTCAAAAAAGTACCAGAGGAATCTAAGCGAAAAGAAGCATATGGAGGAAAAAATCCAGCTTTATCAGCAAATATCATTAAGGAAGAAAAAAAAGTTTTTAAGCCAACTCCAATTATTTCTCCAGTTTATGGAGTATTAGATAAAAATTATAAAAAAGATGATATTACTCCGAAGAAAAAAGTAGCTTTACCACGTAGTAGTAAGCCGTTAACAGTAGATGATATTCGCAATAAAGCATTTGGAAAATTAGAAGATGATTTAGAGACAACTTTATTTGGAAATGATTCTATTTTATTTGAAAATGAGAAAAAAGAAAAAGTGGAAGATACAATTGATTTGTTTGATGAATTGGATATGAAAGTAGAAGAACCAGATTTATCATTAGAAAAATCTAGAGTAACACCTTCTAGGGTAGAGAGAAATAAGGAACTTGATTTATTAGAGGAAGTAGAAGATCTTGGAAATATAATTATAAATGAAAGACCTGATTTAGATTTGATTACAGATATAGAAGAAGAAAAATTAGAAAATAAAGCAATAGAAATTTCTAAGCCCAGTACAAAAAATGACAATATGATAGAAGATGAAATGGATAAAATTTTTAAAGAAACTAGAGAAGAAGAGCCAGAATTAACAGAAAGCGATTTATTTAGTTTAATTGATTCTATGTATGAAAAGAAAGAGGTTGATGACTAGTGGAAGCAATGGAGTTATTAACAATCATATTATATTTATTATTGATTATATTGGTAGTAGTTGCAATTGTATTTTTTGTACGATTGATAAAAGTGATCAATAAAGTAGATAAAGTAATTGACGAGGTTGACCAGAAAGTAGGAAAATTAAATGGACTTTTTGATATGGTTGATAGAACTACTGATATGTTAAATACAGTGAGTGATAAAGTAATTAACAGTATTGTTGGAGGTATCAATTCATTATTTAAAAGAAGAAAAAAGAAAGGTGAGGATAGTTATGAGTAAAAAGAAAAGTGGATTAGGAAAATTTTTAGTAGGAGCAGGTATAGGAGCAGGACTTGGAATCTTATTTGCACCTAAAAGTGGAAGTGAAACAAGAAAAGAATTGAAACAAAAGTTTGATGAAATGATTGGAAAATTAAAAGAAGTAGATGCAGAAGAAGTAAAAGAGAATATTGAAAATAAAATATTTGAAATTAAAGAAGCAATGAATGATTTAGACAAAGAAAAAGTATTTAAAATAGCAAAGAAAAAAGCAAAAGATATTCAGGCAATGGCTGAGGAATTAGTGGATTATGCAGTAGAAAAAGGAACACCAGTATTAGAAAAAACAGCAAATTCTATTAGAGAAAAAGCAATTGAAGTTACAAAAGAAGTTTTAGCAAAATTAGAAAAAAATGAAAAATAGAACTTTAAAAGTTCTTTTTCGATGAGGAGAAAAATATGGAAATAATAGTAGAAGGAACAGGAAGAAAATTTGTTACACCAGATATGATTACATTACATTTAAACTTTGTAACAAAAGGAAATACTTATGCAGAAGTATTAGAAAATGGAGTCAAAAATGTTCAAAAATTTGTCTCATTATTATTAGAAAATCAATTTCAAAAAGAAGATATGAAAACAAAAAAATTTATCATTCGTGAAGAAAAAAAATATAACGAGATCACTAGAATTTATGAAAAAGACGGTTTTTCCTTTCAAGAACAAGCAACATTAACTTTTGATTACGATCAAGATGTCATGGCAAATATGATGGAAAAAATATCAAAATTAGAAAATGCACCAATGTACCAAATTTTCTTTGGAATAAAAGATGAGAATACGATTAGACAAAATTTATTAAAAGATGCTTATAAAGAAGGCGAAAAACAAGCTAAAACAATAGCGCAAGCAGCAGAAAAATCATTACTAGAATGCAGAAAAGTTGATTTTAAACCAATGAATACAACTTATACTTCTACTTCTATGTTAGATGGAACACTAATGAGAAGAGGAATGGATTGTTTTTCAGCAACAGCAAATGAGATTACCAACATTTTTACACCAGAAGATATAGAATTATCAGAAACTTTGTATATGCTTTGGATAGCCAAATAAAACGTTAGATTTCTAGCGTTTTTATTTGTACTTGTAAATATTTTGTGAATAATCATAAAAAATGGTATAATAGAATCTGTGAAATAAAGGAGGAGAATTATGCAAGGATTAAGTATAGAAGAAGTCATTCATGTCGCAGATCTTGCCAATTTGACTTTGACAGAGGAAGAAAAAAAGAAATTTGCGTGTCAATTACAAGATATATTAAGTGATATTGATAAGATAGTAGCGATTGATATAAAAGAAGAGCAGGAAATTTTAATAGCTCCAACAGAAAATTATGATATATACCATAATGATGAAGTAGAAGGAGGATTAGAAATGAAAGATATTTTAAAGAATGCAAATAAAACAAGTGGAGATTATATTACAGTACCTAAGGTGCTTGATGAGTAATTATTTAAATCTTTCTTTGGATGAAATTCATTCAAAGTTAGTAAATCATGAAATTAAACCACTTGATTTAGTATTAGAAGCATTCGATAAAATAGAAAAAAATAAAGATTTAAATGCCTTTATCACATTAAATAAAGAAGCAGCTATAGAAGAAGCAAAGAAATTAGAAAATGTAGAAGTAGATAATCTTTTATTTGGAATACCAATCGCAGTAAAAGATAATATTATAACGAAAGATTTAAATACAACTTGTGCATCTTTTATGTTAGAAAATTTTAATCCTATTTATGATGCAACAGTAATTGAAAAAATCAAAGCTCACCATATGATTATTATAGGAAAAACTAATATGGATGAATTTGCTATGGGTTCAACAGGAGAAACTAGTTATTTTGGAAATACTTTAAATCCATGGAATAAAACAAGAGTTCCAGGTGGAAGTAGTAGTGGGAGTGCAGTAGCAGTATCTGCTAGAATAACTCCATTTGCTTTAGGCTCTGATACGGGAGGAAGTGTTCGTCAACCATCTAGTTTCTGTGGAATTGTAGGATTAAAGCCAACATATGGTAGAGTATCACGTTATGGTTTAGTTGCTTTTGCATCTTCTTTAGATCAAATTGGTCCAATGACAAGAACAGTTTATGAAAATGCATTATTATTAGAAGCAATTAGTGGAAAAGATATAAAAGATTATACATCATCTGATAAGGTTGTACCAAATTATATATCTCATCTTGAAAAAGATATAAAAAGTTTGAAAATAGCAGTTCCCAATTATTATATGAGTGATGCAATAAATGTAGAAATAAGAGAAAAAATAAAAGAAATTATTTCGTTATTAGAAAAAGAAGGCTGTAATATTGATTATATTGATATTGATTATTTAGAATATGCGATTCCTTTATATCAAGTAATTGCTCTTGCTGAAGCAAGTAGTAACCTAGCAAGATATGATGGAATACGTTATGGGCATATTACAGATTCTTATACATCAATCGAAGAATTATATAAAAAGAGTAGAAGTGAAGGCTTTGGGGAAGAAGTAAAACGTAGAATTATGATAGGTTCTTATGTATTAAGTGGAAAAAATGCAAATATTTATTATGAAAAAGCTTTAAAAATAAGAAGAAAAATGGTAGATAGTTTTAAAAAAGTATTTGAAACATATGATTTAATAATTGGGCCCACAAATACAGGAGTTGCTTATCCTCTTGGAATAAAAGTAGATGATGCTTTAAAAAGTTTTTATGATGATTTACTTACAATACCTGTAAATATGGCAGGTCTTCCAGCACTTTCACTGCCAGTTGGATTCGATCAAGAACATATGCCAATAGGAATGCAAATTATTGGAAATTATTTTAAAGAAGAAGTCATTTATGAACTCGCATCTTATATTGAAAAAACATTAAATTTAGATTTGGAGAGTGGTAAACAATGTTAGTACCTACAATCGGAATTGAAGTGCATGTAGAATTAAAAAGTAAAGGGAAAGTATTTTCAAAAGCAGAGAATAACTTTAATGCTTCTACTAATACAAATGTGACAGTCTTAGATTTAGGTTATCCAGGAACTCTTCCTAATCTTAATAAAGAAGTTGTTAACATGGCAATTAAAGCTTGTTTAGCTTTTAATTGTAATATTACAAGATCTATGCATTTTGATCGTAAAAACTATTTTTATCCAGATTTACCAAAAGGATATCAAATTACACAGCAAAAAACACCAATTGGAACAGATGGTTATGTAGAAATAGATATAAATGGAGAAAAAAAGAGAATTCGTTTAGAGAGAATGCATATTGAAGAAGATACTTGCAAAAGTATTCATACAGAAAAAGCCACTTTATTAAATTTTAATAGAGCAGGAGTGCCTTTAATTGAAATTGTTAGTAGACCAGATATGAAAAGTGCTGAAGAAGCTATGAAGTATGTGGAAAAATTAAGAGAAACATTACTATATTTAGGAATTAGTGATGTAAAAATAGAAGAAGGAAGTATGCGTTGTGATGTCAATATTTCAGTTGCTGAAGAGAGTAGTACACTATTGGGCACCAAAGTAGAAATAAAAAATATTGGTTCTATAAGTAATGTTGGTGTTGCTATTAACTATGAAATTAAAAGACAATCAGAAATTTTAGAAAAAGGCGATATTATTCATGAAGAAACTAGAAGATTTAATGATAAAACAATGAGCACAATTGCTATGCGAAGTAAAGAGACAGGCAATGACTATCGTTATTTTCCAGAACCAGATTTACCTTATTTTCATATTAGTGATGAATGGATAAAAGAAATAGAAGATTCTATGCCAATAATGCCCGAGGTACTTAGAAGTGAATATGAAAGTTTAGGACTTAATGAGAAAAATAGAAATACTATCATTGCAAGTAAAGCAATGTGTGAATTTTTTGAAATTTATAAAAATGATATGAATCCAATTATTTTGTCTAATCTACTTACAGGCGATATTATTAGTATTATGAATAAAAATGATTTAGATTTTGGAGATATTCATTTAACTAGGGAAAATTTAAAATCATTTGTAAATGCATTAGAAACTGGAAAAATTTCGTCAAAACAGGGGAAAGAGATACTTCCAATTTTAATCAATAAAGGAGGAAATTTTGAAGAGTTAATAAAAGAGCTAGGATGTGAGCAAATTAGTGATGAAGCATCATTATTAGAAATGATAAAAAAGATAATTAGTGAAAATCCTGATTCTGTAGAAGATTTTAAAAATGGAAAAGATAGAGCAGTAAAATATTTGATGGGACAAATTATGAAAGTATCAAAAGGGCAGGCAAATCCAGTACTTACTGGTAATTTATTGGAAAAAGAATTACAAAAATTATAATTTGCTAGAAATTTAGAAATATAGTATAATGATAAAAGATTGAGGTGAATAAAAAATGGCTGTTTGGAATTTTATAAAAAGACATAAAGTAGGAATTATTTGCATTACTATCTTAATTATTGTAATTATAGCAGCTTTGTTATTGGTTCGTTCTATGTTTTTATCAGGAACAGAAGGTACACTGTATGGTAATCGCTTAGATGGAATAGAAGAAGTTCTATTAGATACAAATACATTAAATAGTATTGTAGATGAAATAAAGAAATCAGAAAATGTGAAAAGTGCTAGTCATCGTTTAGAAGGGAAATTATTAAATATCAGTATTGATGTTGTAAATGGAACAACTGTAGATGTAGCCAAAAGTTTAGCCGCACCAATATTAAGTACTTTATCGGATGCAGAAAAGGGATTTTATGACATACAGGTAATTATCCGTTCTACAGAAGAAGAGGCAACAGAAAATGTAGAAGCAAATGAAGATGGAGTAGGGCAGACAACTATTTACCCAATTATGGGATATAAACATCGCAGTACTGCTGATTTTGTGTGGTAAAATGTAGGAGGAAATAGTATGAAAAAAAAGAATGTTATTATCATCAGTATTCTTATTGTTATACTGCTTATAATAGCTGGAATATTTTATTTTGTATTTAACAAACAAGATAAAGACACAACACTTACAATTATAGAAAATCAATGGATAGAGAATAATAAAAATAGTTTAATTGATTTATCAATAATCAATCAAGTACCAGTACTAAGTTATAATGGAAAAGGAATTATATTTGAATTTTTAGATTCGTTAGAAAAGAATACAGGACTAGCATTTAATAGAGTTCCTATTTCATCAAATGAAGAAACCAAAACAGATTATGCAATTATTAAAACAAATCAATTAGAAAAAAATGATTTATTATTTTACGAAGATAATTATGCAATTTTTACAAAAGAAAATGTGAAATATAGTAAATTATCTGATATACAAGATTTGGTAATTGGGTTATTAGATGATGATGCTCAAAAAATAACTACTTATTTAAGAGGAAGTAGCATAACACTAAAAACATTTAAGTCATCTTCTGAACTTATTAGTGCACTAAACAAAGAAAAAGGAAGTGATGGAGCAGTAGATGCGATTGCACTTCCAAAAATTTCTTATTTAGAAGATGTGATAGATAATAATTTTACAATTGCTTATAATATTACAGAGTATCCTATTTATTATGTATTTCGTTTAGGAAGTACTGATAAATTAAATACAATATTAAATAAATATTATAAAAAATGGTATAAAGAAAGTTATGAAGAAGCATATAATAATTATTTTGCTTCAGCATATTTTGAATTTAAAAATATTGATGATAAAACAAAAGCAAACTTTAAAAGTAAAAGATATATATATGGATTTGTTGATAATGCACCATTTGATACAATTATAAATTCTAAATTAAAAGGATATAATAGTAGTTTATTGAAAATTACTTCAGGCATAGCAGATATTGAAATTGCTTTTGAAGAATATCCTAGTATAGAAAGTATGATTACAGCATTTAATGAAAATAAAATTGATATTATGTTTAATAATTATAAGAGTACAAAATATAATATAGATGTGATAGAAACAGCATCTTTATATTCTGAACAATTAGTTGTTTTATCTTATGGAAATAAAAATAATATTGTAAATTCTATTGCTTCTTTAAAAGATAAAACAGTATTAACATTAAAAAATTCTAAAATTTCGTTTTATTTAGGTTCAAATGGTGTAAATATAGAAGAATGTAATACCTTAGAAGAATTACTACAAAAAGTAGATAAAAATAGTATAATTGCAATTGATTATGAGAATTATAAATATTATCAAGATAGTAATTTAAACGATTTTAAAATTGATTATAGAGAGACACTGAATGATGATTATACATTTGTTATTAGAGATATTAAGGAAAATGAAATATTTGCTAATTTATTAAATTTTTATTTATCATTTGTTAATGAAAAAACAATATTTAATAATAGTTTTTATGAATTATCAAATTTATCACAAAATGAATTAAATATGGGAAGGATTATGTTATTAATAGGTGTTTTCATTGTATTTGTAGTAGCACTTTTTGGATATATTAGTTTCAAAAAGAAAAGTGAAAAGAATAAAAAAATTAGTAAAGAAAGCAAGCTTCGTTATATTGATGCTTTAACATCACTTAAAAATAGAGCTTATTTAAATGACAATATAGAAACATGGGATAGCTCAGAAGTATATCCCCAGGCAATTATTATTGTGGATTTGAATAATATTGCTTATATTAATGATAATTATGGGCATCAAGAAGGAGATAATGTAATTAAAGAGGCAGCTAATATTTTAATTCGTGGACAAATTCAAAATAGTGATATTGTAAGAACAAATGGAAATGAATTTTTAATTTATTTAGTAGGTTATGATGAAAAGCAAGTGGTAGCTTATAATAGAAAATTAACGAAAGAATTAAAAGAGCTTTCTCATGGTTTTGGTGCAGCTAGTGGTTATAGTATGATCAATGATGCAATTAAGACAATTGATGATGCAGTCAATGAAGCAACATTAGATATGAGAAATAATAAAGAAGAATTAAATAATAATTAAATAATTTAGGAGGTCAAAATGAAGCGGATAAAAGCTATTTTAAAGCGTTTATATCTTGTGATTGAAAAACCACAGATGAGAATTTTACCAGGTAATTTGGCCTTCTTTTTAGTTTTATCAATCATTCCAATCATTACTTTGATTGGTTTTATTGCTTCTTATTTTTCTCTTTCTATTGATTCATTAGTGAGTTTTTTAAGAAGTGCATTACCAAATGAAATTAATGAAATATTACTTCCTTTTATACAAGGAAAAGGAATTGATGGAAATATTATATTTTATATGATAACAGGTTTTATTGTGGCATCTAATGGCGCTCATTCTATTATTTTAACATCTAATATTTTATATGATATTCCACATTCAGAATTTTTAAAAAGAAGAATTAAAGCATTATTTTTAACTGTTTTATTAGTGAATCTATTTATTTTTGTAATTGTCTTTTTAGCTTTCGGAAATGTAATAGTAAGATTTATTTTAGATTTACAATTTATGGAGAAAGTTAGTAAATCAGTTTATTATATATTTGTATTTTTGAAATGGCCAATTGCTTTTTTCTTAATTTTTTTCTTAATAAAGATGATTTATACGATGGCACCAGATAAAAAGATACCAAGTCATTATGTAAATAAAGGAGCAATGTTTACAACTCTTGCTTGGTCACTTGTTACAGCATTTTATTCTTATTATGTTTCTCATTTTACAAATTATGATATTTTTTATGGCAGTTTATCTGGAATTGTTGTACTTATGATGTGGATTTATATTTTATCGTATATATTAGTAGTAGGAATTGCAATTAATACTGAAGTTTATAAAGTGAATTCAATAGAAGAGAATAAAATAGAAGAATCTGGATAGGATAAAAATGGATACATATGTGGTTACCAATATGTACCATTACAGACTACATAGTACATCATTTTTTAATGAGTATGATTATAGGGTAATATTATCTTGATCAAACAATACTATGTAAAAGAGTGAATGATTCACTCTTTTTTTGTCAAAAAAAAATTACTATAGTACTAGAAATTTTTTTCTTCAATTCCATATTTTTTTAATTCTTCTGTAATATCTTCTTTTACAAATAATTCAATTGGAATGTCTAATTTTAAAGAAATATAATATAAAACACCTAACGAAAATGTTTGTTCTGTATGCTCTCCTTCAATATTTCCAATAAATCCTCTAGAAAAAGTAGAAGCTTCACTTAATTGTTCTTGAGTAAGTTTTCGGAATTTACGAAACATTTTAATGCGTTTTGAGGTACGTTCATAGATATGTTTAATATTATCTTTGTCCATTTGAACGTCACCTACTTTCCTTACTAATATTTTATCAATAAATAGCTTGTATAATTGTCAGTGCATAGTTGTAAAAATAAAGATATAATAGACTTGTCCCGAAACTAGAAAAAGTGATATAATATGATTGCTAGATATA
>CANSDD010000044.1 GCA_947645535.1 uncultured Mycoplasmatota bacterium | reverse complement strand
TTATCATTGATTTTATTCATTAAAGCCATATTTTGTTCATAATTAGGATTTTCTTTTCCACATACAAATAATATTTTCGCATAACTTGTGCCATCTATATCTACAGTTGATGTACTTTTGGGGATTGCATCTCTATGTAAATCAATTAAAAGTTCTAATGTAGAATTATTTTTAAGAGCATCTTCGACAAAATATCTACTTGCCTCATAACTACGATTAAAATTCCAATTATTTACTGCCATAAATCCTCCAATATCTCCTTCTTCTACAATTGTAGGTACATTTAATTTATTTAATTTTTCTTTTAATAATCTACCTGCCATAACAACATTTGGGGTGATATTATAATTTTCTAAATTAGATGAAGCATATCCTTCATTAAAATGACTACTATAAATATAAACTCTAGGTGATTCTGGTAAAATTAAATTTTCTACATCATTTTTATGAAGTATCATAACAATATCGTTATTTTTACTTTCTTGATTATTTTCAACTTTTTTAGAAGAAAATTTATATCCTAAAGAATGTTCTAAAATTGTTACAGGTTCCTTTATCTTAAAATTTGATAAAAAACTACTAATATTAGTTACAATAGTAGATGCAATATTATTGTATTTTAAATGATAATTAGAATCTTCTAATAAATGAGCAATAAATTCTTCATTAGTAGTAGCTAATTTAAAATTTTTAAGAATCATAAACATACCAATTACCATAATCAAAATCAAAAATAAATACCAAAAAAATACAGTTTTCCATTTTCTTCTTTTTTTTGCTTTAAACTTTTTTCCCATATATTCACCTTCCTTATAAGAGTTATATCATGTTAAAAGTTCTTATTTTGTCAAATAAAAATTTTTTTAAAAAAAAGAACAAATCTATTGCTCTTTTCTATGTTTCAAATAAAATGTTTTTATATCTTCTTTAGGAACAGTATACTCATTTAATTCTAATAATAAATTTCTATAACATTTTGCATCTTCTAATGTTTCTATTTCATCTATATGAAGAAGTTTCATTCTAGCTTCTAATTCATCGTACTTACTAACAGAAGGTTCTTTTGCTTCTCCATTTATATTTGGAAGCATGATTCCTAATTTTGAATAATCTTCTTGATGTTGCGCTAAAAAGATTGTTAATTCTTTTAATTCTTGTTTGGCATTTTCTATATAAAGCGCTAAAGCGTCTCTACTTAAATTACTATTTTTCCCTAAAATTGCTTCTAATTCTTCTACTTTTCTTGAATCTAAAGAAATCTCTTTTTCTTCCATTTCTTGTTTAAATTTTATTCTTTCTTTACAAGCAAAGTCTGCAATTGCAACAATTCTTGCTTGTACTTTCAGTAATTCTTCTCTGTTTTCTGGTGGATTAAAACGGTAATAACCATCTTGATCTTTGCAATAATTAAATAAAGAACAAACAAGTGAACCTTGACGATACATCAAAGAATATATATAATCTGACCAATTTTCAAATTCTGTTTGATCAGCTAAAAATCTATTTTGTGTATTCGTATCAAATTCAATAGACATATCCCAAAAAGTTTGTGACAATTTACATAATTCCTCAAAAGTACTTGGAATTTCAACCAATGCTCTTGAAGGTAATACTTCAATAGTACCTAATGCAATATTAGATTTTACACATGGGGCATTTACTTGAAATAAATTTTTCTCTTGTAATTCTTGAAATGCTTTTTCTTTTACTACTTGATAAGTAGTTTCTAGTGTTTTTAATTCTTCCTTATAAGATGGTAATCTTTTCGTTATAAAATTAGAATGTTCTTTTTTATCTCTAATCATATCATAAATTTTTTCTAATTCTTGTTGCATATTAACAATAATATATATCTGTTCAAAACGTCTTTTTTCTTCTAACAAAAATGGTTCTATTACTTTTTCAGTTGCATTTACTCCCATTGCTTGATATAGTTTTCGTTTATTTAATAACTCTACATCTTCAAAAAATGAATGGTAACTAGGATTTAATAAAATTCTTTGCGCTAATTTCAATTTTTTTGTTTTAGAAAGAAATAAATCTAATTTTTCTAATAATTTTAATTTATAATTTCCTAATTTTTCTTCTGTATCCTCTATTATTTCATTTACAAAATTTAATGATATTTGATTTTCTTTAAAGAAAGCTATCATTTTTGATTTTAATATAGAACTCATTGCTTCTCTATCAGACAAAAATTCTCGATTACATTTTTCTTCTGCATCAATAGAAGTAAGTGTATATTCTATTCCTTCTAACAATTTTTCTACTTTTGCTTTTTTTAATAATTCTTTTTTATTAAAATCTGTTTCTAATTCTTCTCCATTTTTTATAGATTGATAAGTTGCATAAAGTTCTTGATAAATATCACCTTTAAATCCTTCTGTTAATAATTTTTTTTGTAACTCAGATGGAAGTCCTTGATAAAATTTAGTTCGTATTTTTGATAAATTCAATAAATCATCAACAATATACATATATGTATTCTCATGAAATTCAGAGTTAAAAATTTGTCCAATTCCTTTTTCAGATAAAAGAATTTTTATTAATTGGTCTTTTGATTCTTCAGAATAACCTAAAATCTTTTTACATTTTTCAATTAACCCTACAAATTCTAACCATAAATATTCTATCTTATCATCTGATAAAATTACTTGTCGAAATTCACCTTCCATTTTCACAACTTCTTTAAAATCTATTTCTAATGTTTCTAAGGTATTATCAGATAATACATTTCCTAAAAGTTGTTCTCGTGACATATTTTCTTTAAAAAATTCCTCTACATCATCTACTTGATAAAATTCTTTTTTTCTTCCATTTTGATATAAATTTTCTTCTATTCTACCATTAATAATTAATAATTTTTGTCTTAATCTTGCCTTTTTCTTATTGGCTTTTTCTCTTCTATTATCAAAATCATTTAGACTTTCAAAATAACTTTGTAATTCAGATAATGATAGTGTATCAATAGAATTCAAAATGATTTGCTCTGTATACTTTTCGATTACAATTAATATATTCATAATCTCTTCTGATTGTTTTTCAATATCAAATAATACAGATTCACTTAACGCAAAAAATTTTGCACTTTCCATTACTATTTCTATTTCCTGCTGTTTTTCTTCTAAATAAGTTATATAATCATTTAAATAAGCATCTTTATTTTGTTTTTTATATTCACTTGGACTTAATATTTTCATGTTAATTTTCTCCCTTCAAAGTTAATAATGTTTTCTGCACTCTTTTCTTTAAAGTTATCATTCTTTTTAATAATTCTAAATTTTCATTTAAATTTTTTTCTTTTTGTTCTTCTAATAAAATATTTTTTAATGTTTCCACAAGTAATTCCTCTTTTCTAGATAATATTTTTTATTATATCTTATTTATCTTTGTAAAGTCAATGAAAAAAAGTATTTTCGATACTTATTCTAAAACATATAATTTCTCATATCCTAAAGTAATTTCTTCTTCACCAAATATGTCTGTATAATTTTTCATTACATATTGATAAATAGAAGTAAATTCTGATATTCCATTAAACTCTAAATCATTTTTTATTTCTTGTAACGGATTTTTACCATCTAACTTACTTTCTAATAATTGAATAGCTTCTTCAATAAATCCTGCCATTGGACTTGGAAATGTTACATAATTTCCACTTAATCTAATATTATTTGGATTATGTTTCACTAAAAACATAGGACTATTAAAATTACTTTTCAATTTACAAATTGCATAATTAAGAACTGGATCTACATCTAGTACGTTTGATGCATGAGCAATTTGTTTGGCGTAATCTAAATCACTTTTATATGGTGTATTTGTTTTTAATTCAAAACTAGAATAACCATATTGTTCTGGATAAAAATAAATATTACGGAGCGCTAATAAAATAGCCATTTCCTTACTATGACATATCACTAATCGACCATTTAATTTTGAATTTCCAATAACATAGTTATTCACATAATTTTCATCTTTGAAATTATCTGTAATATCACTTAAAATTTGATATACTTTTTCATAATCTAAGCCATATATATCAGAATACTCTTTTATATAAAATTCTTCTTCTGTTATTACTTTTTCTTCTTGTGGTAATAAAGAAATTGTACTTACATCACCAAATAATTCTTCATATTGATTTAAAGCTGAATTATAAATAGAAGTTACATTCGATACCCACTGTGAATTAAGATTTCTTTCTCTTGCTTCTTCTTCACTTTCATTCTCTTTTTTAGTTGGTACAGGTGCATATATTTTACCAATAGATTCTATTGTTTCTCTTCCACTTATTTTATAACTTAAAAGAATTAATGATTGTTCTATAAAACCAGCTGTTTTATTCGGAAAAGTAGCAAATGTATCTCCAAATTTGATACCACCAGGATTATTTTTATTTCTAAACATGGTACTATTAAAATTACATTCTGATTTACAAATCGCATAACTTAAAGCTGAATCTAATCCAAGTACATTTGTAATATAAGAAATTTGATAAGAATAACTTAGTTCTGTCGTATACTCTTTTTCAATTTTTAAATTTTCATATGAAGAATTATACAATGATGAATTAAGGTAAAGATTACGAACTGCAATCAAAATAGCCATTTCTTTACTTGTACATGTGACATATTTATTTTTCATCATAGATTCTCCAATAACATAATTATTTATATAATTTTCATCTTTGAAATTATCTGTAATATCACTTAAGATTTGATATACTTTTTCATAATCCAAGCCATATATATCAGAATATAATTTAATATATATTTTCTCTTCCTTTACTCTCTCTTCTTCTAACAAATTCATTTCTTCTTCTAATTTTTTCCTGTTTTCCTCTTCTAAATTCATTTGTTCTACGAATGCTTTTTCTTTCATTTTTTGATAATCATCTAATGTAATACCAAGTGGAGATGTTACCTTTTTTTCTAAAGATTTTAAATTATTATGTTTTAAATTATAATCTTCTATTATATTTTCTGCACCTTCTACATAATGAATTCCAGGTTCTATTTTATCATTAGAAGTGTAATTAAAATAAAAGGGTAGAGAACTTATGCATACACAAAAAATAGCTGAAGAAGTTAGTAAAATAATTTTTTTATTTGCTTTTGCCCATTTTTCTAAACGTAATAATGTACTATCAAACTCTTCTGTATCCAAATTAAATTTTCCATGTTTTTCTAAAAACACTAATATATCATCATTTGTTTTTACACTTTTTTGACTATTATTTATTGTTAGCCATTCTTCTAAAAGGGTAATAATATCATCATTTTTTTCTAATACTTTTACTTGCACTTTCATCACTTACTTTCTAGCCTAATGTTGACATCATATCAAATTGTGAGTAATGAAGTCAAGAAAAAATAGAAAAGCTATTTGAAATGTTAGTCATTTTCTTTATTATTTAAAAATTACTTAATACAATATATACATTTATACAAAGAAAAAGAATAGAATACTCTACTCTTTTGTTTTTAATGCTTTAAACATTTTCTTCCACAAATCTTTTGAAGAATAATTTAATATTCCAACTTTATAAATACGAAGTCCATATTTAATAAGTAAATAATTTAAACCAATTACTAGTAAAATTGCTAGAATCACTTCAAATATTCCAAACTGCCCTAAAACAAGTAAAGAAGGAGCTAAAATAGCTGATATCATTGGTATCACTCCTAATACTCTAATAAAGATAGAACCTTCAAATACCCCTGCCATCATTGCTAAAAAGTAACCGATAATTGAAACTACCATAATTGGAGTTTGTAATTGTTGAAAATCTTCTGTATTCGTTGTCATAGATGCTAGAATACCTGCTAATAAAGAATAAGCAATAAAAGTAAGTATCATAAGCACAATAGAAAGTGGAATGATATAAATAAATTTATCAAATGCACCTGAAGTAGATAAATTTTCTAAGATACCAGATACTTCTGTACCAAGACCATTTACAATAGAGCTTCCTTCTATAAAATGACGAATCAATAATCCTATCCCTGCAAATGTCAATAAAAGTCCACCTTGAATAAGAACAAACAAATTACCTGCTATAATTTTCGCAAAAAAATGTGTTTTTGGAGATACATTCGAAATAATAATTTCCATTCCTCTTGTAGTTTTTTCATCATTCACTTCTGCACCTATCATTTGAACTAAGAACATAATTAACATAAAGAATGGAAGAATTACCATTGGAAAGACAGTAGTTGTAATAATCTCCATATTTTCATCTTCAGACTTTTTATTTTCATCTAAATAAACACGTTCTATGGTGACATTCTTATAAATCGCTGTCATTTGTTCACTAGAAATATTAGAATTTTCTAAGGCAAGTGCCACTTTACTTGTGTTAATCGCACTCGTTAGTAATTGCAAATCAATACTATCTAAATATCCTTGCGATAAAATTGTTGCCTTTAATGTATTTTCAGGATCATCTTCTATCCAAATAACAATTGCTTTACTTTTTTCTTCTTCTATTTCTTTTTTGGCTTCTTCAAATGTTTTTTCATATACTTTTACATCAAAGCTGCTTTCCTTTGAACCTGTTAAATTGATATCAGATTCTAACATTTGGGCTCTAAATATATCATAAGACTTATTTGTATCATCAATCACATAGATTTCTGTTTTCTTATTAAAATCTCCACCAAAAAATGTAATAATACTATCAATATTGATAACACCTGCAATAATAATCGCTAAAATAAGATTGGCAAATAAAAACCATTTTGTTTTTATTTTTCTTTTTAAACTAACACCAATCAAATAATTTAATTTACTTTTCATAACTTTCACCTACTTTAGCAATAAATATTTCATTTAATGATGGTTCTTCTACTACAAACTTTGTAATTTTTTTATGTTTTGAAACTGTTTCAAATACTTTCGATGCAATCTCTTCACTTTCTATTTTGACTTCATATTCATCTGCCTTTTCTATTACTTCAAGTACTCCATCTACTTTTTCTAATTCTTTTTTACTAATATCCCCTTTAATTAAAATATTTTTTTTACGATATTGTTCTTTAATGTCAGTTAAATATCCTTCTAGCACTGATTTTCCTCTTAACATCACTACTAATTTCTTACAAAATAATTCTACATGTTCCATTCTATGAGAAGAAAATATAATCATGCTTCCTTGTTTTGACATTTCTACAATTTCATTTTTAAATAATTCAATATTAAATGGATCTAATCCACTAAAAGGCTCATCTAAAATGAGTAATTTAGGATTGTTTAAAATAGCGGTAATAAATTGTATTTTTTGTTGATTTCCTTTGGATAATTCTTTAATTTTTTTCTCTTTATATTTTGATATACCAAAACGGTCTAGTAATTCATCCAATCTATTTAAAATATCTTTTTGTTTCATTCCTTTGAGTGTTCCATAAAATAAGCATTGTTCTTTTACTGTCATTTTGGTTAATAAACTTCTCTCTTCTGTTAAAAATCCTATTTCATCTGTTACATCATATCCTATTTTTTTTCCATTTAATGTAATATTTCCACTACTAGGATCTAAAAGTCCCATAATCATACGAAATGTAGTTGTTTTTCCAGCTCCATTTACTCCAAGTAAGCCAAATATTTCACCTTGTTTTACAGTAAATGATAAATTGTCAACAGCTAAAAAATCTCCATAATATTTTGTTATATTTTCTACTTTTAACATACCTCTTTTATGATATAAAATATACCATATTCCTCCTTTTCTTCTATAAGTTTAAACCTTTCCCCAAGGGAAAGGTCAAGTATTATTTAATGAAATAATCTTAAAATATCATTATATGTAATAAATACCATTAAAATCATTAAAAGAATAAATCCGACAGAGTGAATTGTATTTTCTACTTTTGGACTAACTGGACTACCTTTAATCTTCTCAATAAGTAAAAATAATAATCTTCCTCCATCAAATGCTGGAATTGGAAGTAAATTAATAAACCCAACATTAAGACTCATAAAAGCAATTAAGTAAATAATGTTTAAAATTCCTGTTTTGGCTGTTTCTCCAACTACTTGAAAAATTCCGATTGGACCTGCTAAACTATTTAGTTTTAATTTTCCGATACACAAATATCCAATAATATAAATCATTTGTTCAATAATACTAGCTGTTTTTAAAAAAGCATATTTTATAGCAGCAAAGAATCCTTTTTCTGCTTTATTATCTAGTGAAAAACCAAATTGATAGCTTTCAGTACCATTTTCTTCTATTTTCTTTGGATTGATAACTACTTCTTTGGTAGTACTATCTTTCTTTTCTACAGTAAAAGTTATTTCTTCTCCACTATGTACTTGTAATTCTAACATTAACATATCAGAGTTACTAACCTTTTTATTTTCTATTTTAACAATTTTATCACCAGTTTCTAATCCAGCTACTGCTGCTGGACTAGTAGGCGCTACTTCCCCAACCCTAGTTCCAAGATATGGAGCTCCATGAATAAGTGCAATCACAAATAATAATACAAGCGCAAGAATAAAGTTAAACATAACTCCTGCAATAATGGTTAAAAATCGTTGATACCATTTTTTATTTTGCATCATTTTTTCTTTTGGTATTTCAGATTTTTTATCATTTTCTAAATCCTCTCCTGCCATTTGGACATATCCTCCGATAGGAAGAAGTCTAATTGAATATTCTGTTTCATCATTTTTTCGTTTCCATCTTAATAATCTAGGTCCCATTCCAATAGAAAATTCATAAACATATATACCCGCTTTTTTAGCAAACAAAAAGTGTCCAAATTCATGAATACAAACAATAATTCCTAAAATAAGAATAAAATATATAATTGTCATAATCATCCTCTTTTCTATAAAATTGTAATAAAGAATACATAACTTAAAATTACAAAAATAATACTATCTATTCGATCTAAAATTCCACCATGTCCAGGAATTAAATTGGAAAAATCTTTTTTACCATAATAACGTTTGATTGCTGAAAAGAATAAATCTCCAAATTGTCCAATGAGTGATAAAAAGGTTGTAACAATAGTAAGTAACCATATTGATGTATCATGGTTAATCACAGTATGATAAAACATTACTGCTGTATAAACTGCGAAAATAGTTCCACCTATAGTTCCTTCCCATGTTTTTTTAGGAGAAATTTCTTCTAATAATTTATGTTTTCCAATAAGTGATCCAGTTAAAAATGCATAAGTATCTGTCATAATGGTAATGAGTAATAAATAAATCAATATATTGATTCCTGCATCTCTCAGTAATATAAATAAAGACATTGATGTCCCTAAAAAGAAAATTCCACCAATTAAATAAAAGGCATCATTAATACTATATTTTTTTCTATCATGATATAAAACCGTTGGTATTAAAAAAATTAAAAATAAACCAGCAATCACTCTAAAGTCCATTGTTAAAATAATTTTTGAACCTTTTCCTCCACTACTGACATTAAAGAAAATAAGAAGTGTCATAAAGACATAACTAATTAACCATATAAAATCTGGTAATTCCTTTTTTATTTCTTTCATATCTAAAAATTCTTTTAAAATAAATAGAGAAACTAAATAAATGGTAGTGGTGAAAAGAAGTCCACCTTTTAAAAGTATTGGTATTAATACTCCTGCCATAACAACAGAACTAAGAATTCTTTTTGTCATAATCAATCCCTCCAAATCTTCTATCTCTTTTGTTATATTCTATGATTGCTTTATCAAACTCTTTTTCATTAAAATCAGGAAAATAAGTAGTTGGAAAATAAAATTCTGCATATGAAGCTTGCCATAACATGAAATTACTAATTCTAGATTCACCACTTGTGCGAATTAAAAAATCAATTGGCGGTAAATCTTGATATAGGTAATGCTCATATAAAGACTCATTTACTTCTTCTTCTTTGATGATTCCTTTTATTAAATCTTGATGAATTTTTAGTGTTGCATCTACAATCTCAGAATGACCTCCATAATTTAAACAGAAATTTAAAATACCTCCTGTATTATTTTTGGTCATTTCTGTAATCTCATCAATCGTTTTTAAAACTTCTTCTTTAAGCGGTTCTCTTCTTCCTGAAAATACAACTTTAATATTTTCTTTTTTGTATATTTTAGCATCACTTTTAAACTTTTTAGTGAATAAATTCATTAAATAATCCACTTCTTCAGTACTTCTTTTGAAATTTTCTGTGGAAAAAACATAGACACTTAGTACTTCTACTCCAGTTTCTTTCAAAATATAACGACTTAATTTTTCTAAATTTTCTGCTCCTACTTTATGTCCATAACTTCTTATTTTTCCATCGCTTTCTGCCCATCTTCCATTTCCATCTACAACAATACCAACATGTCTTGGAATTTTCATTTTGCTATAGTCCATATAATACCTCACTATCTATTTAATATTATAGTATAAAAGCATTATTTATACAAGGAAAATGAAAATAAAATTTCTATTAAAATAGTAATATGAAAAGAAAAAAGAAGAATCATCTTCTTTATCCACTAATATAGAATAACATACTTTTCCATAATTTATTTTTAAAATAATTCACTATGACTTCCTGTAGCCAAAAGAAGTAATACAAGAGCTTCATTCTCATATTTATATACAAGTAACCAATCTGATGTTATATGGCTTTCTCTACAATTATGATAAAACTTATCATCTAATAATTGATGATCATTATATTTATTATTTAATTGTTCACCTTTTGCTAATGTTTCTATAACAATACACAGTTTCTTTAAATCTTTTCCCTGTTTTTTAATTTACTAGTATAATCAACTACATATTTCAAATTATTTAATCCTCATTTAAAGAACTTATTAAAGTTTCCATATTGTTATATCCTGTTCTTTTTCTTTCTTTTATTTCTTGTATAATTTTTTCACTTTCTACTAAAGCTTCTAACATATCTTTATTATATTCTATATTTTACTTTTTTATGTATACAAAATGATATTATTTAAGAAAAAAGAAACGAATTTCGTTTCTAGAAAGAATCAATATTTACTTTTACTTTCTTTTGATAATGAATTGACGCAGCAGCTTGTACAATTGTACGAATAGAATTAGCTATTTTTCCAGCTTTTCCTATTACAGCTCCAATATCACTACTACTTACTAATACTTCAATTGTAACCACATTTTCTTCATCATCAAATTGTTTTACTGATACCATTTCAGGATTACTTACTAAGTTTTTTACTAAGTAAGAAATTAATTCATCTAAATGCATAAATTATTTACTTTTAGACATTCTCTCGCTGTGAAATTTTTCCAAAATACCTTGCTTTTTTAATAAATTTCTAACTGTATCAGTAGGAATTGCTCCATCTCTTAACCATTTCATTGCTGCTTCTTCATTGATACTTACTTCAGCTGGTTCTGTAATTGGATTATAAGTTCCAACAGTTTCAATAAATCTTCCATCTCTAGGGCTTCTTGAATCAGCTGCTACAATACGATAAAATGGTTTTTTCTTAGAACCCATTCTTTTTAGTCTTAATTTAACTGCCATAATTTCCCTCCATTTCACTTTACACAGTATAACATAAAAAAAAATAAGTGTCAACACTTTTCGGTTGACACATTATTTTATGTAATTTTCATCTACATTATTCTCAATTTCCTTTTCTACATCTTCTGTTACTTCATCATCTATTTCATCCCAAGGATCTTCATCTTCTTCAATGGCTATTTTCATTTTTGTTTCTCCAACTATTTCAACTCCAAGTTCTTTTTCAATATCAAAGTTAATACTTCCATTTTCTCCAATATTTACCTTAGAACAAGTTGGTTGTTTTAAAGAACGAACAATGATATCTGTGTCCCCCGTTAAATCTACATTATCTCTTGTTTTTACATTTAGTAAATCATTATAATCAATTTTTCTACTTACCACTGTTGTTTTAGAATCATTTTCATAAGAGTACCAAATGTTAACATCAAATGAGCCATCTACACCAATTTTATCTCCAGATTTATAACCTTTAAATTTATGGTTTATAACCCAACAACCTAATACTGTAGTTGGATTATCAGTGGACTCAATTGTATAATTATTTTTGAAATACTTTTTTCCCTTACCTATTACTGCTTTCGTTACAATCTCTTTATATGCCACTTTTTATCACCTCTCATTATAAGGTATGCAAAAAAGTGAAAAAGTGAACAAAGAAAAAGATATAAACCATATGTTATATCAAATTCTACTTTATCTTTTGTTTTACTTTTTGTTGTTCTTCTCTAGTAATTACTTTTCCTTGTTCTAGACAATTTGTAATTGTTGTTGTCATCAAGTCTACAGGATACCAATCAAATCTATCATCACTCATAAATAGTTTTTCAAAATCAACTTTCACAATTAAATCTCCAATTCTTTTATCAAACACTAATTTATGAGTAAGTCCATTTCTACTTTGCTTACTACTACAATGTTCCAAAAAAATTTTTCCATCTGCCTGTTTTTCTTTTAAATCCATTGTCTTTTCTATTCTATATGCAAAAGGTTGAGTGTCATCATCAAATTCTAAACTGCTATCGCCACATAATAAAATATGAAAAATCGAATTACTAAAATCTTTATTTAATAATGGTGTCAAATCAAACATTGGACTTTCTATATCTAGTATTATTTTAACGCCCATATTCAAAATAGAAATTCCTGTTAATTTTGATAATTCTTCGACTAAATCTTTAAGTGCTATTGAAACTGTTTGATTTTGAGTTGAGGCAATAAATTCCATTTTCATTCTCTTTAGATTTTCTTCTGATGATTTTATTACTTCATTAAATTTCTTTTCTTCTTCTTCAATTTTTCTTTTATTTTCTTCCCTTTTCATTTGAATATCTAAATCTAGTTGTTCTAACTCTTGTTTTTTTACTCGTAAATTTTCGATTGTATTTAATAAACTATGTTCCATATTTTTCTCTCCTTCTTGATGATTTATACTACTATATAATCAATGTATTTGTCAACTTTTTTTAATGGAAAGTTGTGTTCAACTTTATGACTGATAAATGAAAAAATGTGGGACAATAGTATTAGCTAAACAAAAATAGGAAGGGAGATATCCTTAATCAACTAGTCTATCTTATTTTTGTTTAGC
>CANSDD010000043.1 GCA_947645535.1 uncultured Mycoplasmatota bacterium | reverse complement strand
ACTTATTCAATTGTATTTTATGGAAAAGAATGTATTGTAAGATAATACATTTTTTAATATTAGGGTTTCGTTGTGCAAAAAGAAAACTTGCTTAGATTTGCTAGAAGCCAAAAAAGAAACAAAAAAAGTAAGCAATTAAATTTGTTAAAAAATGTATAAAAAATATTTAATAATCAACTTCTATAGTAATAGGCTTCATTTTAATATTACAATTTTTACATTTGAAAATTAAATTGCCTTTAAAAATATTTGAATCTAAAGACTGTATAGTTTCTCTAGATAGTTATTTTTCATATCCACACCTAGAACATTTAAATTTCATACTCATTCTTAAATTTTTTTTGATTTCTTTGAAATTTCTTTCATGTTTGCTTCGGTATTTATTTTATCCAATCTATTATAAAAAACAAAATATTTAATAGAAATAAAATGTTTTGTAAGAAAGTGTCTAAGTAGCTTAGTAATGAAAGAAAAAGTAAATTAAATAGTAGATGCAGATATAAAAGGGATCTTTGGTCATATTAATCATGATATTCTAGTAAGAATGCTAAAGGCAGTAATAAAAGATAGAGATTTCATAGAATTAGTAAGACGATTTTTAAAAGCTGGATACAGGCAAAATAATAAATACACTGAAACAGAAGAGGGAATGCCACAAGGAGGAGTAATATCTTCAATATTAGATAATCACTTGATAACTAGTTTGAAAAATAATTTAAAATGTTGTGCTAAGGTGAACAATTTTAAAATAAAGGATAACATTCAATATAGTTATAAGAATACTTATATATCGTATACAATGTAGATAAAATTCGTCAAATAGTTGTAAAAAAATAGGAAGGCTATTTTTCTTTTCTATTTTTTTTAGTATAATGTAGTTAGTAGTTTGGAGGTATTTATCATGGCAAAAAATAAAAAAAGAAAAGAAGATAAAAAGAAAGAAAATGGATATGGAATAGAATTACTTGGACTAGGCTTTATAGTTGCCACCATTATCGGTTTTTGTGCATTTGGACCACTTGGAGCACTTATTCGTTCTTTTTTTATCTTTTTATTTGGAACGTGGTATGGACTTCTTTTTTTAGCTATCTTTATTGTTGGAGTATATATGATAATCAAAAGAAGCAAGCCTAACTTTTTTACATCAAAACTATTTGGACTTTATATTATTACGATTGGTATTTTAGTACTTTCACATTCTAGTTATCTTACGCAAAATAATTTAAAAGGATTTGAAATTATTGGAGAAACTGTCAATAATTTTTTGGAAACTATGACAAGTAGTAAAAATGTTCCACAAGGTGGTGGAATCATAGGCGCAGCTTTTTCTTTGTTATTTGTAAATTTAGTGGATTTAAAAGGAACAACAATTGTGGTGTGGGCTTTAATCATTTGTGGAACAGTAATGTTTACTGGAGTGTCTATTTGGGATTTCATTCAAATTATAAAGAAAAAAACAGGAGAATCTATTAGTCATAGTAAAGAACGTAATGAAAAACGCAAATTAGAGAAACAAGAAAAAATCGAAAAGAAGAAAGAATTAAAACAAGTACAAGAAGAAAAAGAAGAGATTCCAGAAGAAGATAATAAGATTGTTGTGTCAAGTGTAGAGGAACTTATTCATGTCTCAGATGATAAAAAAGAAGCAGATGGAATACATGAAGTAGTAACTGAAGTTCCTATCAATGATGCAGAAGAATATATTGAAAATATAGGTTATAAATATCCGCCAATGAATTTACTTGCTAAGCCAAAAAGAGAGACAAGTAAAGAGAATCAAGAAGTAATTAAAGATAATGTTACTATTCTAGAACAAGTACTAAAAGACTTTGGAATAGAAGGAAAGACTGTTGCAGCTAATATTGGACCTGCTGTAACACAGTATGAACTTGAAATAAAAGCAGGAACCAAGGTAAGTAAAATCCTTAGTATTCATAGAGAAATTGCTTTAGCACTTGCAGCCAAAGAAGTTCGTATTGAAGCACCAATTCCAGGGAAAAAAACAATTGGAGTAGAAATACCAAATAAAAAATCTACACCAGTTTGTGTGAGAGAAGTGTTAGAAGCAGTTCCTAGTACTTTTGAAAAAAGTAAATTACTTGCTGTTTTAGGTAGAGATATTATGGGAAAAGCACAATGGATGGAAATCAATAAAACACCTCATCTTTTAGTAGCAGGTTCTACAGGAAGTGGTAAATCTGTTTGTATTAATAGTTTAATTGTATCTGTGTTAATGAGAAGTAAACCAGATGAGGTAAAATTAGTATTAGTAGACCCTAAAAAAGTAGAATTATCTATGTATAATGGAGTACCTCATCTTTTAGCTCCAGTTGTAACAGATCCTAAAAAAGCCAATATTGCACTTAAGAAAATGGTTGTTGAAATGGAACGACGTTATGAAGAATTTGAGCGTACAGGAACGAAGAATATTGCAGGATATAATGATTATATTGAAAAACAAAATGAAGGTATTCCAGAATGTAATCAAAAAAGAAAACTTCCTTTCATTGTTGTTATTATTGATGAACTTGCAGATCTTATGTTAGTTGCAGCCAAAGAAGTAGAAGATTCTATTATGCGTATTACACAAATGGCTCGTGCTGCAGGAATTCATTTAATTGTTGCGACACAAAGACCTTCTACAGATGTTATTACAGGTGTGGTAAAAGCAAATATCCCATCAAGAATTTCTTTTGCTGTATCTAGTAGTATAGATTCTAGAACTATATTGGATATGACAGGAGCAGAAAAACTACTTGGAAAAGGAGATATGCTATTTAAACCACAGGGGGAAAATATCCCAATTCGTATTCAGGGAACATTTATCTCAGATGAAGAAATTAAAACTGTTGTTGATTATGTCTGCGCACAACAAAAAGCAAGATATGATGAAACACTTACTATGGATGAAGAAGAGAAAGGTGCTACTACTATGGTTGGAGATGAAGAAGAGGATGAACCATTATATAATGATGTTGTAGAATTTGTTGTAACAGGCGGAAAGGCAAGTGCATCATTATTACAACGACGTTTCCATTTTGGTTATAATAGAGCTGCTAGATGTATTGATCTCTTAGAAGAACGTGGTATAATAGGACCAGCTAATGGGTCCAAACCAAGAGAAGTATTAGTCAAAGTAGAAGAAAAAACAGAAGAGTAAAAATTGAAATAATTTTTCCCTTCTATATAGAAATTAGGTAGATATAGTGCAACGATATTTTGGAATAAATAAAAAAAATAATACAGCTTTTGTTAGAGAAAGTGATATGCATCATATCAAACATGTTATGAGAATGAAAGAACATGATAAAATAGAAGTTGTATTAGATAATGAAATCTTTCTTTGTGAAATAAAAGAAAATTTTGATATTAAAATACTGGAAAAAATAGAAAATAAAATAGATAATATGAAATATGTGACTTTAGTGATACCTGTATTAAAAGAACAAAAAATGGATTTTATTTTACAAAAAGCGACAGAACTTGGTGTAGCTGAAATTATTCCAGTAGTAATGAAACATTCTATAGTAAAAGTGGATGGAAAAGAAAATAAAAAAATAGAAAGATGGAATAAAATTATCAAAGAAGCAAGTGAACAATCTATGCGCCATAGTATTCCAATTTTAGAAAAAATTGTTAAATTGGAAGATATTTTTTGCTTAGATGGTGTAAAAATGATATGTAGTACTGTAGAAAAAGAAAATACTTTTAAAAAGTTTTTGCAAAGCCAACCAAAGTATGATAAACTGATTATAGTGATTGGTCCAGAAGGCGGAATTGATGAAGAAGAAGAAATAATGTTACAGAAAAATGGTTTTACTTCAGTAACATTAGGATCTAGAATTATGAGAGTAGAAACTGTACCAATTTTTATATTAAGTATATTAAATTATGAATATATGGAGTGATTATCATGAAAAATATTATCAATAATCAATTTTTGTTTTTTAGTTTTTTAACTATATTAGGGGTAGGAGCCATTCTACTATTTACACTAATTTATATGAAACGAAAAAATTTAAGACTATTTAAAGCAGAAGAAGAAAGTTTATTGGATGATTTAAAAGAACTAGAAACAGAACCTGAAGTAAAAATTACTCAAATTGTAGAGGAAGCTAAAGAAGAAAAGCCAAAAGCTAATTTAGAAGAAGTATTAGAAAAAATGCAAGCCGATTTAGATAAAAAAGAAGATGTAGTTGCTATATTTGAACAAGAACAAGAAGAGAAAGCAATTATTAGTTATCAAGAATTATTAAAAAGTAAAAATAAAAATGCAACAGGAGCAAATAAAGAACTTGTATCAGTAATTGAACAAATCGCTGCTCCAAAGCCAGAAATTCCAGAGCCTAATTTTGTAGAACCTGTAAGTTTTACAGAAGAAAAGGATGAATATATCCCTTCTTATATTGATCCATATTATGATATTACAGAATCAATTGATGAAGATATTAAATCGCCAATTGTAGAAAGCATACCAGAAGATGATGATTTCTTCTTAAATAAAAAGGAAGATAAGAAAAAATTTAAGACAACGGATTTTATTTCTCCAATTTATGGAAAAGTAGATAATCATATTGAATATCCTAGAATTCGTAGTTTTAGTGAAAAAAATACTATGACTGAGATAAATAGCAATAACATTGAACTTGATAAAAAGATAGATTTATTTGATGAGAATAGTAGTAATCAGAGTGATGCATTCTTAAATGCATTAAAAGAATTTAGAAGCCATTTAGAATAAGCTTTCAAGCTTATTTTTTTAGAAAGGAAATGTAGTTATGAAGTTTTATATTTATACACTTGGATGCAAAGTAAATATGTATGAAAGTAATGTTATGATGGATGCTCTTATCAATGCTGGATATGAAGAAGGAAATGAGAATAATGCTGATATTTTTATTATCAATACTTGTACAGTTACAAACACGGCAGATAATAAGTCAATGAAAATGATCCGTCATGCAAATAAGAAAAATCCTAATGCAATTATCATTGTAGCTGGATGTATGGCCCAAACTGGGAAAGAAAAACTATTAGAAATAGAAAAAATAGATATTATTCTTGGTAATAAAAATAAATCTAAAATAGTAGAATATATAGAAAAATATAAGAATGAAAAAAAGAAAATAGAAGACATTGTAGATTTAACAAATGTTTCATTTGAAAAAATGAAATTAAATAATTTTAATCGTACAAGAGCTTTTGTAAAGATAGAAGATGGTTGTAATAATTATTGTTCTTATTGTATTATTCCTTATTCTAGAGGGAGTGTAAGAAGTAAGAGACGAGAAGATGTATTAGATGAAGTAACAGAACTAATAAAAAATGGTCATCATGAAATTGTATTAACAGGGATTCATACTGGAAATTATGGTGCTGAATTTGAACATTATAAATTTTCTGATTTGCTTTCTGAATTAGTACAAATAAAAGGACTAAATCGTCTTCGGATTTCCTCTATTGAGATGAATGAAGTTAATGATAATGTATTAAAGATAATGAAAGAAAATAATATATTAGTAGACCATTTACACATACCACTTCAGTCTGGAAGTGATACAATATTAAAATCGATGAATAGAAAATATTTAAAACAAAATTTCATAGAGAAAATAGAAAAAATAAGAAAAATAAGACCAAATATTTCTATTACGACAGATGTGATTGTAGGCTTCCCAGGAGAAACAGATGAATTATTTGAAGAAACCATTGATACAATTAAAAAAATTAACTTTTCAAAAATTCATGTTTTTCCATATTCTAGAAGAAAAGGGACGATAGCAGATACAATGGAAAATCAAGTAGCAGAAGAGATAAAGAACAAAAGAACACAAGTGTTATTATCTTTATCTAAAAAATTAGAAGAAGACTATTTTGAAAAATTTATTGGAAAAGAAATCTCTTTTATTCCAGAAGTAGAAAAAAATGGATATGTAATTGGGCATACTGGTAATTATTTGCTAGTTAAAAAGCAGGGTGTTTTAAATAATCATGAAGAACAAAAAGGAAAAATGGTAAGAGTAGAGTATCCTTATGTAATTGTAGAATAAAATGTTTAAAAAGGAAAATGATAATATTAAAAATATAGCAATTTTATATGGCTTCACAATATGTTAGAAATAATAAAAACGAATAAATTTTAATCTAAACCATCAAGAAGTGACATATCAATCATCACCTAATTAACTATGAATTGCTTAAGGGATGTTTTGATACATATGTGTCTAATAAATTTAGATGAATTTCTAAACAACCTAGTGGACAAACTTGAAGTCAAAAGAAAATATATGGTTAAGAGAAGCAGATAAATACTATGTAAGTGTATGTATCGAAGAAGAGGAAATGGTATCAGCTACTATTTCACAAGTATAGTAAGAATAGACGTAAAATAAAGAACAAATTGGCACGTATATATCAAAAATTAAAGAATCTAAGAAAAGATTATTTACATAGTATATGTATAAAAATAAATAATAATATTTTCTTTAAACATAAACTTTCTTGCGAACAATTGTTTTGTGTGATATACTAGTATGGAAATTAGGTGATAATATGGAAGAAAAAAAATATATTAAAGGAAATTTTAGACGTGCCATTTTTTCTTCTGATAAAGGCTATGTAATTGGTATATTCAAAGTAAAGGAAACCAATGTAGAAGTTCTAAAAGAATATACAGGAAAAACAATTACTTTTACTGGATATTTTCATGATCTAAATGAAGATGATACTTATTTTTTTTATGGTGAAGAATTAGAACATCCTAAATATGGGCTTCAGTTTCAAGTATCAGAATATGAAAGAATAAAACCAGAAGACAAAGATGGAATAGTAGAATTTTTAGCAAGCGATCTATTTAAAGGAATTGGAGAAAAACTAGCCATTAAAATAGTAGAAGTATTAGGAGAAGATACATTGGAAAGAATATTAGAAGATCCCAATTCTTTAATGCTTGTACCCAAACTATCTAGTAAAAAAGCCAAACAAATATATGACACATTAACCAAATATGAAGAGAGTCATAAAACCATTGTTTACTTAACTGAACTTGGCTTTAGTATGAAAGATGCATTGCTCGTATATAATAAATATAAGAGTAATGCTATTGGTATGGTAGAACATAATGTATATCTTTTAATTGATGATATTGAAGAAATTACATTTTTAAAAGTAGATAGTATTGCAAGAGAAATGCATATTGAAGAAGATAATGAAAGTAGAGTTAAAGCATGCATTTTATATACAATGAAAGAACTAACCTATAAAAATGGTGATACCTATTTAACATTAGAAGAAATTTATGATATGACATTACGTTTTTTGAAAGTAGACTTGAGTGAAGATTTATTTAGAGAATATTTAAATGAACTTGTTGTAGAAGAAAAAGTTGTAAATGAAGAAGAACGTTATTATTTAGAAGAAGTATTTGAATCAGAAAAACAAATTTTAAATAAAATTAAAATATTATTACAGAAAAGGAAAGAAAAGCCAAAAAAATTAGATGAATTATTAGAAGCTTTAGAAAAAAATTCTGGAATTTCTTATAATGATAAACAAAAAGAAGCAATTGAAAAAGCACTAACCAATAATTTGCTCATTATAACAGGAGGACCTGGAACAGGAAAAACAACAATTATAAAAGCAATTGTTGATTTATATCAAAGACTACATAATTTAAATACTGAAGAATTGACAAGAGAACTTGCTCTTTTAGCGCCTACAGGAAGAGCATCAAAAAGAATGAGTGAAGCTACACAATTTACAGCAACAACAATTCATAGGTTTTTGAAATGGAATAAAGAAAATAATCGCTTTGGAATAGATGAATATAATAAAGATAATAGCAAGCTCATAATCATAGATGAAGTTAGTATGATTGACCTACCTCTTTTTGATCATTTACTAAGAGGCTTAACAGATAACATTAAGCTAATATTAGTTGGAGATTATAATCAATTACCTAGTGTTGGACCTGGTCAATTATTAAAAGATTTTATAGAAAGTGAAGTAATTGATACAGTTCATTTAGATTTACTGTATAGGCAAGATGAAAATTCTTATATTACAACATTAGCAGGAGAAATTAGAGATGATAATTTAAGTGAAAATTTTAGAGAGACAAGAAGTGATTATACATTTTTAGAATGTAATAATTATAGTATCCGTGAAAATTTAAAAAAATTATCAAAACAAATCGTAGACAAAGGATATGATTATAAAAGAGTTCAAGTTATGGCACCAATGTATGCTGGAGTAAATGGAATAGATAATTTAAATAAAGAATTACAGGATGTATTTAATCCGCCTGATGAAAGTAAAAGAGAATTAAAAGTAGGAGATATTATTTTTCGAGAAAATGACAAAGTACTACAATTAGTGAATATGCCAGATGAAAATATTTTTAATGGTGATATTGGTATTATTACCAGAATTATGTTTGCAAATACTAGCAAGAGTGGTAAAAATGAAATATATGTAGATTATGATGGCAACTTAGTAAAATACATTCCCAAAGATTTTAACAAAATGAAGCATGGTTTTATTATTAGTATTCATAAATCTCAAGGTAGTGAATTTGAAATTGTTGTAATGCCAGTGAGTTCAAGTTATAAAAGAATGCTTTACCGTAAACTAATTTATACAGGAATTACAAGAGCCAAAAGAAAACTTATTCTACTTGGTGAATCTGATGCTTTCTCCTATAGTGTTCATCATGAAGAAGAAAAAATGCGAAAAACTGATTTTTGTTCAAAATTAAAAAAAGAATTGTATATTTTTGCAAAAAATGAAGAAAATAAAATTGTATAGAGCAAATCTATACGAATCATAGATTCTAGCTAAGAGGTGAGAGTTATGAAAATGAAAGATATCGCACTTATGGGTTTAGGTGCAGGAACTGTTTTGATGTATCAAAAATACAATAAACCAGTAATGAAGAAAATGGAAAATGTAATGAATAAAGCAGTAAAAAAAGCAGATAAACAGTTAGAAAATATGATGTAGGAAAAAGCCTTAGGGCTTTTTTCTTTACTAAGAAGTGTAAAATATATAACCTGTTTACAATAATACTCTATAAAATTAGCTAAATTTACATTGGTAAATAAAATAATTAGAAGGGGAATATCAATATAAAAAATGCCACTATACTAGAAGCGGCATTTTTTATATTTATTCGATTTTTATTTTAAAAAATGAGTTTTCAATCACACTTTTAGTTTTGTATAATTTCTTTTAAGTTTGTATTCTTATTTTTTTCTTTCATATTATCAATTTTTTTATAAGTAATAGCAGCTAGTATCTGGAGAATAATTGTAAATATAGATAAAAATGGAAGAATTATTTTTATAATTTGTATCTCATTTAAATACATAGCAATTGCAGTAATTGATAAAAAAGTAGTTTTTATTTTTCCAAGTAGATTTGATTTTGCACCATTGCCTTTCAAAGTAGATACTGTATTGATGAAACCGATAATAAATTCAAGCACTAATAAAATAAAAGTGATAATAGGAAATTTTACCATATTTGGCAATAATAAAGTAAGTGCAAAGACTTTATCAGTTACTGGATCTAACATAGCGCCTAATTTAGATTTTATATTACATCTTCTTGCTATTTGTCCATCTAAAAAATCTGTGAAAGCAAAAAAAGTTATTACAATAAATGTTACAAAGAGATTTGAATAAAGTATCGTAGGTATAATAAAAATAGGAGAAAGCAATCTAGATGCAGTTAATAAATTAGGAATTTGTTTATAAAAGGATTTTGGACATTTTAAATCTTTCCAAGTATTTTTTAATTCTGGGACCCAAACTTCCTTCCATTCCTGTGTTACTTTTTTCATAATCTCACTTCCTAATTAGTATTTTACCATTTTTTCACAATTTTTTCAATTATTTGGAAATTTTATGACAGAAGTGTAATATAATATAGTGTACGAAAGTACAACTGGAAACTCTTAGGATTAAGGTTTCCTTTTTTTGACACACTAAGGTGTCTAACACCTATACAAAAATTAGAAAATTTGATATAATATGTTAGAGAAAATAAGATAAAGAGGTGATAGTGTGAGAAAAGGAATCAATATTGGTTTAATTATGGTAATGTTAATTTGTTTTTTTGCACCTATGCTTCCAGCAAAAGCAGATGAAAATAGACCATTTGAACTTTATCTAGAAAATAGTAGTGGCTCTAATTTGATAGAAAGCTATGCAAGTTATAATGAAGCTTATAATGCTGCACTTGCAAAAGAAGCAGAAGATGTTAATAATAATTTGATTATCTATAACAATGGAACAATTAGATATGTTACTTATGGATTACTTAATTTTAAAACAAAAGCAAATAGTGGAATCAATACCACTTATACAATTGAATATAACAGGAAACAGGGATATACCAATGGATATTATGGTGCGGATGCGGCTTTTTTAGGTACTAATGAGGATGGAAGTAGAATTAGGTTTATGCAAGCAGGTGTAATTGGTTGGGTAAATGCAAATGAAGTAAATATTATCAATATGAATGCTGAAAATTACAAGATTGCATATGTCTCTAGTTATTTTGCAAAACAATTATCAGATGGAACAGCAGAATTTAGGCATTCAATTGTAACAGATATTTTTAAACCTGGCTTAGCTGTTTTGACACTTGGTCAAGAAATTCCAACTGGAGTGACACCATCTACAGAATACATTTATTATTTAAGTTTTGATGGCCATTACTTTTATAGTGAGAGCTTAGAAGGTTATCGGACAATGATAAGAGATTATAAAAATGGTGTTAGAACAAATTCAGTAAATCCAAATAATCCTTATTACAATTATTATCAATTCTTATCACATCGTTCTATTAGTAATTATACAAGTGACCAAATAAGGCAAGATTTAAGTATATATTCGTCAAAACCAATAAGTTACCCAGCAGGAGATGGACAATCACAACTATTTGGTGAAGAAACCTCTTTTATTCAATATCAAAATGAATTTGGTGCTAATGCTATTATGATGCTTGGAACAGCAAAAAATGAGTCTTATAATGGAAAAAGCAATATTGCTATTAATACAAATAATTTGTTTGGACATGGCGCTTTTGATTCAGCTCCTGGAGTAAGTGCTAATAGATATATTTCAGTCGCACAAGGAATTTATGCACATGCAAAAAACTTTATTTCAGAGGGTTATATGGATTTAAATGATTACGCAGGAAGGTATTATGGTGGATATCTTGGTGACAAAGCTTCAGGAATGAATGTCAAATATGCATCAGATCCTTATTGGGGAGAAAAAGCAGCAGCTAATTATTATAGTTTTGATAAAAAATATGGCTTACAAGATTATGGAAAATATGGAATTGGAATAAAAATAGGAAGTAATAGCTATCCAATTAAAGCAAGCCCTAATAGTAGTTCAGCGACACTTTATGAAACTGGCCCTATGACAGGATATGCAGCAACAATTTTATCTAGTGTGACAGGAGAAGAAATAAATGGTAGTAATGTTTGGTACAAAATTCAAACAGATCCAGTGTTGAATAGTAGTAGGACGGGTATGATACAAGACTCAGGCTATTATGATTATAATCACAATATTGGCTATATTCATTCATCTTATTTGTCTTTTGTAAGAAATGGACAGAATGAAAAAAATAGATATACAATTAGTTTTAATCCAAATGGAGGAAAATTTAGTGATGGAATTACAAGTACTAAAAATTTAACAGTAGAAGAATATGTAATTCCAAATATTAATCCACCTAGTAAAGATGGTGCACGTTTTATAGGTTGGGATAAAGAAGTAGTAGGAGCAACAGAAAATGTAACTTATACTGCTATTTATAGTAGTCATAATTATAATATTACTTTCCATGCTGGGCAAGGAAAATTTGATGATAATTCTATTACAAAAGTAATTAGTGTAGTAGCAGGTGAAATACCAAATATAGGTGAAACACCAAAACTAGAAGGATATGAATTTGTAGGTTGGTCACCAGTTTTAAGTGCAGCAAGTAAAAATACTACATATACAGCACGATATCAAAAAATAGGAGAAATTGAATATCAAGAAACAGATGGAGAATTTTATTTTCATGAATTAACATCAGATGCATCAGGATTAAATATTACAGGATATAGTACAGTAAATGGAATACAAATAAATAGTAGTAGTAATGTAACCTATGCAATAGAATTTGAAAATGTAGATACGAATGAAATTACATCAATGCCACTTTCTAGAATTATGGATCAAAGTAAAATGCCATTCTTAATTGGAAATATAAATGGTTATGATGCAACTTATGCTTGGTTTAATGGAACTATTTCATTAAATAATTTGAAAGAAGGAAATTATAGAGCTTATATTGTGACAAAATCTGGAGCTTTATATAGTAGAAAATTAGTAAGGAATTTATTTGGAAAAACAATGACAGGTAATTATGAACAAGATGGCAGACAAGTTTGGATTAGAAATAATTATTATTTAAAAACAGTACCAATAGAATTCTTTGTGAGAAATCAAATTGTTGGAAAGAAGAATAATAATCCAATAGATAATATGATTACTGGATATTCAAATATTTCTTTTGAGGGAAATAAACTAAAAATTAGAGGATTTGCTCATAATGTAAATGGAGATTATTCATTGAATGCTTCTGTTTCTAGAACAATTATGTTAGAAAATACAGCAACATATAAAAAGATTAGTGGGTCACTTTCAACTATTACAGATGGTGATTATGCAATTACGCTTAGAGTACCAGATGGTTTTGATAAAACAAAAGCTTGGTTTGATGGAGAAATTGATATTAGTAATTTAGAGAAAGGTACTTATGCTATTTATATAGCAAATGAAGCTAATATTAACGATTTTGCTGAATTAAATGACATTTTTGGAAAAACAATTACTTCTAAAACAACAATAAATGGTAAAAATTATTCATTAAAAGTCAATTCAGATGCAAGATATAGAGTAGAGTTAATAGTTGAATAAACTCTATTCTTTTTTTCCTAATCATAGATAAAAGAAACAATAAAAAATAGTCTAGAATTTTCTAAGACTATTTTTCTTTTTGTCTAAAGAAAACCCCCAGATAGTCTGGGGGTTCGATAAAGCTTTAGCGC
>CANSDD010000042.1 GCA_947645535.1 uncultured Mycoplasmatota bacterium | reverse complement strand
TAATTATAAAGTATCTATTGAAGTAACAGCTGAAGATGGAATAAAGAAAACATATATAGTAAGAGGCAAAATAATAGAAGATAAGAATGATGAAAAGCAAATAAATGCAGAAATAGTAGAAGATAAAGTGGGAAAAGAAAAAGCATTTGTAAATAAAGATTTTGTTATGAAAATAGGTATTTTATTTGGGGGAATTGTATTTGTTGTAATCATAATATTTATAATAAATTTTATTCGAAATAAAAAAATAGATAAGATGTTAGATGATTTATAATAGTAAGAAAGATATAGTAATGTATCTTTTTTACATTATTGAAGTGTCAAAACTTGTAAAATAAATGTATAAGTGTTAGAATAAAATTATATGAGTGATAGAGGTGTTATAAATGGAATATATTAGCTTAAAAGAGAATATGGTAAATATAGATTTTGATAAAATAGCATCAGAAATTGTAAAAGGAAAAATTGTAATATTCCCAACAGAGACTTTATATGGGATAGGAACAAATGCTTATAATGAAGAAGCATGTAAAAAAATATTTAAAATCAAAGAAAGACCAAATACCAAGCCACTTGTTATACTAATATCTGATTATGAAATGCTATGTAACATAGTAGAAGAACCAAATGAGATAGAGAAAAAGTTAATTAACAAGTTTTGGCCAGGGCCATTAACTATTATTTTTAAAGGAAAGGAAAATTCTATGCTTCCTAACATTATAATTGCCAAAGATAATACAATAGGGATTAGAATGACAGATGGAAAAATAATTAAGCAATTACTTCAAAAAAGTAATGTACCTATAGTAGCGCCTAGTGCGAATATATCTGGAAAAACAGATGCAACAAAAATAAAACAAATTGTGATGGAATTAGGTGAAAAAGTGGATTATGTATTAGATAGTGGAAATATAGAAGATAATGTTCCATCTACTATAGTAAAAGTGGTAGAAAATTCTATTCATATTTTGAGAGAAGGAAAAATAACAAAAGAAGAGCTGATGGAAATTGCGCCTATCAAATAGAAATAATAAAATGTTGAACAAAAAAAGGATAATATTGATAAAAAAAATGAATAATTTTTTAAATTAAAAATGTTAAATTCTATTAAAAAGCCTTTAATTTAAGGCATATATGTATGGTTATAAGGCTATTTTACTACTAATTTACTACTTTGCAAATGATATTGAAAATGATTAGTGTTTCTAATTTTATGATTGTATCTATTAGTATATATTTTTTACTCTTCATAAAGTTTATAGTACAATATGAGTAATTAAGAGGTGATTAGATGGTTTATAATGATACATATAAATTTGTTGTAGCATTTAATAAGAATTTGGAAATTGGAAAAGCTATGATGCCATCGCTCATTCATGTGCTGGGCTAGTTGTATTAGCTCAAAAAGAATTAAAAGAAAAAATGAGTTTCATCGATTTTGTGGATAAAGATGGTTCAATACATAAAAGCATATCTGAGCTTTCTTTAATAGTGCTAAGAGGGAAAAACGGTGAAATAAAAAAATTAAGAAATGAGTTTATTGAAAATGATATCTTATTTACTGATTTTATTGAAACTATGACAGGAGGTACCTACAAAGAATAATTGGATAAAACTCTTGAAACTTCTAGTGAAGATATGAATTATTTTTGTATTGCTGCTTTTGGAGAAAAAGAAATAATAGATCCCTTAACTAAAAAATTCTATTTATGGCATTAAAGGAATTTAAAAAACACGAATAATAAACTTGGCAAAAAGCCATTTTTATGTTATTATGAATATGTCAAGGAAACTTGCATATAATAAAAAAAGGATACATTTGATTGTGGTTGATCAAATGCAATCCCTTATGGATATAGCATCTGAAATCACGGAGTTGTGAAATCAGATGCTTTTGCTATTTTAGAAGTAAAATAATTACTACTAAGAATAGGAGTAATATTATAATAAATAGAGGAAATTCTCTTTTTGTCATAAATACCACCACCTTTCTTTTATCTATTGATAAAGAAAGGGAAAGCACCTGATATTTTCAAATGTATCCATAAATATTATAACAAACAAATGTTCTTAATACAACATTTTGATTCTATTAAAAAATTAATGTTTTTAAAAAATTTCAAATTTTTACTACTAATTTACTACTTATGAAAGTGAAAATATAAGAAATTATAACAATTTATAGAGAATATCTTCCAAAAAAAAAGTGCCGTAAGCGCTTATAAATAAAGGGTATAACGACATTTAAAAACTTATAAAAAACTATTTAAAATATACTATGATTTTTCTAATAATGAATGTGTATTTTTTACAACATTTTTTGTGTTTTAACTACGCTAAAATGTTAGAAACCCTTATTTTATATAGCAATTTTATAGTCAGCTAAAAGCATAGATTTTTGAGTAAAAATGGGATATATTATAGGCAATAAAAAGTTTCAAAAAATATATATTATATTGCATATAAAGGTAATATAATAAAAAAATATATTTGATATTAGGTGATGAAGATGTTGAGTAGTATTTTATAATTGATTTTAAAATATTGATTGCAAATTATTTATGATAGTTTATGCCACCGTCGGATAGAGAATAATTCAAAAAAATTTTACTATTTCTATAATTATTATTCATAAAAAAGTTTTATCCTATTGTTGTAAAAGCTTTTATAGAATAGTGGAGGGTATATAAATGATATGTAATAAAGTAAAAATTATACAAATATGAAATTGTATATTTTTTTTTACCTTAAAATAAAGTTGCAAAGAAAGACTGTAAATATCTATTGACATATATATGCGCATATGCTACAATTTAGACATGGAGGAGAAAAAATGAATTTAGTAGAAGAACTTAGAGAAAAAAAAACACAGCTTATTATAACAATAGATACAACTTTTGAAGAAATGATTAGGAAGGTAGAAAGTTTGGAAAGCGGAGAATTGAAATCACAAAATTCATATGAAAGCATATTTCCACTTGCCAGTTGTTCAACATTTAAGGGAAAAAAACCGATTTCTGTTACATTTGGAAAAGAAAATATTGTGACACCTACTTGGAAATCAGTAGTAGAAATTATTTTGAAAGAAGTAATAAAAAACGAGGAAATGAAAGAAAAATTATTAGCTTTGCGTAATCGTATATTAGGAAGAGTTCGCAATCGAATTGCAGCAACAAATGATAATATGCGTAGCCCAATAAAAGTATGTGAAGATTTATATATTGAGAGCCATTACGATACAAAAATGTTATTAGATCTGTTAATTCAGATATTAAATGAAATTCATTTTGATTATAGTAAAATAAAAGTAACAATTAAAAATTAGGTAATATTTTTTCGGAATAATTATTTTATTTTCAATATTTAATAAGTTAAAAATGAAAGGAGTAATAGAGATGAATCAAAGGATGATAGGAAATGAAAAAAATATTGTATTTTATAGTGATGAAGAGGGAAATATCAAAATAGAAGTAATTTTACAAGATGAAAATGTATGGTTAAATGTAAAAGCTTTGTCAGAATTATTTAGTGTTGATAGAACAAGTATCACAAAACATATCAATAATATTTATAATGATGATGAATTAGAATTTGATAGCACATGTGCAAAAATTGCACATATGGGTAATAATGGGAAACAAAGATATGAAACTAAGTATTATAATCTTGATATGATTATATCAATTGGTTTTAGAGTGAATTCTAAAAAAGCAATTAAATTTAGAACATGGGCAAATAAGATAATAAAAGATTATATGGTACAAGGTTTTGCTTTAGATGATGATAGATTTATGAAAGCAAGAAAAGCAGATGAAGAATATTTTAAAAGATTACTTGAGCGTATAAAATTAATTCGTACTAGTGAAAGAATGTTTTACCAAAAAATTACTGATATTTTTGCAGAATGTTCTATAGATTATGATAAGACTAGTGTTATAGCACAAGAATTTTATTCCACAATACAAAATAAATTTCATTATGCAATAACAAAGCATACAGCAGCAGAAATAGTTTATGAAAGAGTTGATTCAAATAAAACTAATATGGGACTCACAAATTGGAAACAATCTCCAAGTGGAAAAATTTTAAAGTCAGATGTTTCCATAGCAAAGAATTATTTAAATGAATTAGAAATAAAAAATTTGAATAATTTAGTAAATTTATTTTTGGATATAGCTGAAAATAATGCTGATAGAAAAATTCCAATGTATATGAATGATTGGAAAACTGAAGTAGATACATCGCTAAAATTACTTCATTATGAAATATTGGATTCAAAGGGAAAAATATCACACGAAATAGCAGTAAAAAAAGCAGAAGAAGAATATGAAAAGTATAAGGTAATACAAGATAAAAATTTTGTTTCTGATTTTGATAGGTTAATTATAGAAACAAAAGAATTGGAAAATAGGTAAATAATATTATATGATTCATTTAATATGATACTTTAATATTGAATTATGATTAGTAATAAATTGTTAAAAAAAATGAAATCTGTGGTAGAATATAATTGTTTTTCAATAAGGTCAAATGATTTTTATGTAATTGTAATATAAGGATAAAAATTTGATTATCAAACGAAAGTTAGATATAGATGGTGCTTTAAATGATTTTGATAGTTGGGGAAAATGAAATAAAGTATTATTTAGATATATATATTGAAATAGAGAATTTTTGTGGTACTGCTAATGATTTCATTATATGAGAATTCGAGTAAAACTAATTTAGGATATGGATTAGAAGATGAACATGTTCTAAAATCAATAAGAATATTAAAAGAAAAAGATATGTAAAAATAAATAGAGAAAATAAAATGTTAAAATTCATTCACCATATAAGCTAAGTGGAGATTAGCTAGAGGCAATAAAATTAGTAGAAGGAGTTAAAAATGGCAAGAGACATCAAGTTTTACTTGGTGCAACGGGTACAGGTAAAACTTTTACAATAGCGAATGTAATAGAACAAACAAATAAAAAAACATTAGTACCTGCCCATAACAAAGCACTTGCAGGTTAGTTGTATAGTGAGCTGCGAGAATTGTTCCCAGATAACCGAGTAGAGTATTTTGTCTCATATTATGATTACTCCAAAATTGTGGTATTTAGTATTGTTTCATGCTATTTAGATTGTCATTTGTGGACAAAATAACACTATATGGATTAAATGGCACGAAACAAAAAAATGAATTTGTGACTTTTATTAGTTTTCATAAGTTCTTAGTTATAAAAGATATATATAATTCTTTACTATTTCAATCTCATTAGATATAATATATGTTAATTTACGAAGGAGGATTATTTATGAAAAATAATTATTGCATAATAAGAATTTCAGCTAATTTTCATCAAACTACTTTAGTGGCTATTGATACTTTGAATAATATGATTGCTTGTGGTTTTAAGCCTTGGGATTATAAAACGGGATTTGAGTTAAGTTATAATGTTTCGAGAGAGATAGCAATTAAACTAAAAAAATTAGGTATAGATACTGCTGATATTGTTGTTAAAGGAACTGGGTTAGGTAGAGAACCTGCCATTAGAGCTTTAATGGACAATGGCATAGTTATCAATATGATTAAAGATAAAACTCCTGTTCCTCATAATGGAGTAGTTCCAGTGAAAAAATTGAGAAAAAAATAGAATAAGAAATTCATCAATTTAAAATCAATTCAATTGGTAAAATATTAATTGAGTTTTGTAACACTTAGTACTTTTTAGTATTATTTAGCAGTTTAGTTTCCAACGTGATAGTGTTTCAATAAAAAAGTTGTATCTTAAGAAAAAAATTATCGAATTTAGAGACTCATGAAAAGTTGAAAGCTATCTTTTAAAATATTAAAAAAGTCACAAAAGAAAGGAGCAGAACATGTTTAAAATAAATTCACCATATAAGCCAAGTGGAGATCAACCTGAGGCAATAAAACAATTAGTAGAAGGAGTTAAAAATGGCAAGAAGCATCAAGTTTTACTTGGTGCAACGGGTACAGGTAAAACTTTTACAATAGCGAATGTGATAGAGCAAACAAATAAAAAGACATTAGTACTTGCGCACAACAAAACATTAGCTGGACAACTTTATAGTGAATTAAAAGAATTGTTCCCAGAGAATCGTGTAGAGTATTTTGTTTCCTACTATGATTACTATCAGCCAGAAGCTTATGTTGCCAAAACAGATACATATATAGAAAAAGATGCTTCTATCAATGATGAGATTGATGAACTTAGACATGCTGCTACTTCTTCCCTAATCAATAGAGATGATGTTATAGTGGTAGCTTCTGTATCTTGTATTTATGGTATAGGAGAAATAGAAGAATATCGTAAAAAAATGCTTACTGTTTATGCAGGTGAAGAAGTAGATAGAAATTATATTATAGAAAAATTAGTAGATATGTTATATGAAAGAAGTAACTTAGATTTAAAAAGAGGAAGTTTTAGAGTACGTGGGGATATTTTAGAAATAATTCCAGTAAATCAACATGGAAAGGGAATAAGAATTGACTTTTTTGGAGAAGAAGTGGATCAAATATGTGAATTTGATACATTGACAGGAGCGATAATTTCTCAAAAAAAGAGTATTAGTATTTTTCCAGCTAGTCACTTTGTGACAAGTGAAGATAAATTAAAATTAGCTATTGTTAACATAAAAAAAGAATTAGAAGAACAATTAGAAAAATTTAAAAAAGAAAATAAATTATTAGAACATCAAAGACTAATGGAAAGAACAAACTATGATATTGAAATGTTATCTGAAACTGGAGTTTGTAGAGGAGTTGAAAATTATTCTAGACATATGGCACTTAAAGGGCCTGGAGAGACTCCAACTACACTAATTGATTTTTTTGGGGACGATTTTTTACTAGTAATTGATGAATCACATGTAACGATTCCACAAGTAAGGGCAATGTATAATGGTGATCAAGCTAGAAAAGATGTATTAGTAGAATATGGATTTCGCCTTCCGAGTGCGAAAGATAATAGACCATTAAAATTTGAAGAGTTTGAGCAAAAAATAAATCAAGTAATCTATGTTTCAGCTACTCCAGGAGATTATGAATTAGCAAAAACAAATAAAGAAATAGTAGAACAAATTATTCGTCCAACAGGTTTATTAGATCCAACTATTGATGTTAGAAAGACAACAGGTCAAATAGATAATTTAGTAGAAGAAATTCATAAACAAATAGAAAAGAATGAAAGAACACTTATTACAACTCTTACAATAAGAATGGCAGAAGAATTAACTGATTATTTAAAAAAATTGGATATTAAAGTTGCATATCTACATAGTGAGATAAAAACATTAGAACGTCTTAGAATTATAAGAGATTTGAGACTTGGAAAATATGATGTGGTAGTAGGAATTAACTTACTTCGTGAAGGAATTGATATTCCAGAAGTTAGTTTAATAGCAATTATGGATGCCGATAAGCAAGGATTTCTTAGAAGTGAGAGAAGTTTAATTCAAACAATTGGAAGAGCGGCCAGAAATGCGGAAGGTAGAGTTATCATGTATGCGGATAATATTAGCGAAGCAATGGATTATGCAATCAAAGAGACAATGCGAAGAAGAGGTATACAAGAAAAATATAATAAAGAACATGGTATTACTCCAAAGACTATTATCAAGGAAATCAGAGAACTTATTAGTAATAATCAAAAAAAGGAAGAGAAAAAGCCAGAAAAATTAAGCAAACAAGAATTACATTCACTTATTCAAAATGTAGAGACAGAAATGACAGAAGCAGCTAAAAATCTTGATTTTGAAAGAGCTACAGAATTACGTGATATATTATTTGAATTAAAAGGAGAATTGAAATAAATTTTCTTTTCTTTATTTAGAAATTTTAGTGAGAAAGATTTTTACCTTAAAAATTTAAATATCTTATGTTATAATAGAGTTGGAGATGGTAAAAAGTGACATCAAAAAAAAATAAGAAGTATTATGCTTTATTGGATTGGTTACTTCATATGATAGCCTATGGTTTGATTTTAATTTCAGTATCTGTATTATTTAGAAATACAATTTATATTGATAATGCTTATTTTGGATTATGGGGATTTTCGGCAGCTATTATCATATATATATTAAATAAAACAATAAAACCATTTTTGGTTTGGTTAACGATTCCAATTACAGGTTTAACATTAGGTCTTTTTTATCCTTTTATCAATGTACTTATATTAAAGATGGTTGATTGGATATTATTTAGTCATTTTGAAATAAATGGATTATGGATGTCGTTTTTAATATCAATACTCATTTCTATTATGAATGAAGTGGTCAATGAATATATTATAAAGCCATTATTGAAGGAGGAATAAAATGAATAGTATTTTAATAGATTTAGGGTTTATCAAAATATATTGGTATTCAGTAATGATATTTATTGCAATTTTAATAGCAGGTTATTTAGCGCTCCGTGAAGCTAGAAAGTGGAAAATAGCAGAAGATTTTATGGTAAATTTGTTTTTCTTTATTATTCCAATTGCTATGATAGGTGCTCGTTTATACTTTGTTGCTTTTGAATGGGATTACTATAGTACACATACAAATGAAATTTTTAAGGTATGGGAAGGGGGACTTGCTATTCATGGAGGAATTATAGCAGGACTTCTTTGGATATTATTTTATAGTAAAAAATATAAAGTAAATACAAAAAGATTACTTGATATTGTGGTTGTTAGTTTATTGTTAGGACAAGCAATAGGTAGGTGGGGAAATTTCTTTAATGGAGAAGTATATGGAATGGAAGTATCTTCTTTAAATTGGTTACCTAAATTTATATCTGATAAGATGTTTATAGGAGGAGTTTACCACCAACCATTATTTTTGTATGAATCGTTATGGTGTTTATTAGGATTTATAGTAGCACTTATTATTAGAAGGTTACCTAAAATTAAATTAGGGAGTCTTACGAGTTTTTATTTGATATGGTATGGAATTGGTAGATTCTTTTTAGAGAATCTAAGAGAACCAGAATATATTTTGATGGTGGGGGATTTTAAAATAGCTCAGTTAATATCACTTGTAATGGTTGCTTGTGGAATTTTGATGTTCTTTGTTATTCAAAAAAAATCAGATAATTATTATAACGAAAGGGAGAATGAAAATGTCACAAGATTTTGATTCAGTAATAATAGGAGCAGGAGTAGCGGGAATGACTTCTGCTATTTACTTAAAAAGATATAATGTAAATGTGTTGTTATTAGAAAAAAACATACCAGGTGGTCAGATTGTACAAACACCTAAAATTGAAAATTATCCTGGAGTTGGTAGTATAGATGGGGCTTCTTTAGCACTTAATATGTACCAACAGGTTACAGATTTAGGAATAGAATGTCGTTATAGTGAAGTTATAAAAATAGAAAATCATGGAAATAGTAAAACTATTTATACAGAAAATGAAGAAATAAGAACAAAAACAATTATTATAGCAACTGGACGTATCCCTAAAAAATTAGGATTAGAAAATGAAAGTGAATTAACAGGCAGAGGGATTAGTTGGTGCGCTACTTGTGATGGAATGTTTTATAAAAATCAAGATGTTGCAGTTATAGGTGGTGGGAATAGTGCTTTAGAAGAAGCTTTATTCTTGTCTGATATTTGTAATAAAATTTATATTTTGTATAGAAGTGGGGAATTAAGAGCAGATAAAATATTACAAAAAAGAGTATTTGAAAAAGAAAATATTGAAATAAAATTTGATACAATAGTAGAAAAGATAAACGAAAAAGATGAAAAATTAGAGTCTATTATTATAAAAGAAAGAGAAGAAGAAAAAAAATTGGTTGTTCAAGGAATGTTTATATATATTGGATTTGAACCAAATGATAGTATAATAAGTGAATTGAATCTTATTTTGAAAAATCAGTATATTGTTGTAAATGAAAATATGGAAACAAATATAAAAGGTATATATGCTTGTGGAGATATTATAAAAAAAGAGTTATATCAAGTTACTACAGCAGTAGGAGAAGGAAGTATAGCAGCCAATAGTGTAAAAAAATATTTAATGCAATAAAAAAATGGTCTATTGATCATTTTTATTTTTTGTTATTTTTTTAATTTTATCACTTTCTACTAAATAATCAATAGAAACATTATAAAGGCGCGACAAATTTATAAGACAAGAAACTGGAATTTCTCTCTTCCCATTTTCGTACCTTCCATAAACGACTCTATCAAGCGTTAGGTAGCTAGCAACAAATTTTTGTGTAAAACCATGGTCTTCACGTAATTCTTTAATTCTTCTAAAATACATTTTCAATCACCTACAAAAATTTTACCCGGTTGCCAATAGAATATCCTAACTTTTCTAGAAAAAAGTTGGAATTTATATTTTCACCAGAAAGTGGGAACTTCTTTTACTACTTTATTTACATTATTCTGTAAATATCCCACTAAGTAAGATGAATTTTTAGAAAAACCATGATTTAATAATTTATTTTATTATAATATTACCCATCTTATAATAAAACTTTGTAAATTATTTATCGTGACTACATTCAACAAATAAACAGAAATTTATTTTTTTTGAACATCTTTCAAAGATTTTCTGTTTTTATCTGTCGCTCCCTCCACTAAATAATCAACAGATACATTGTAAAGTTTTGACAAATTTATGAGACAAGAAATTGGTATTTCTCTAATCCCACTTTCATATCTACTATACACAACTCTGTGAATATTTAAATAGGTGGCGACATATTGTTGAGTGAAGTCATGATCCTCCCTCAAATTCTTAATTCTCTTGAAATGCATTTTTACCACCTATTGACATTGTATCCGTTTGGTAATATAATTATACTAAATTGTAACCATATAGTTTCCAAAAAACCTTGTTTTTGGGGGATATGTAATCAAATGGTAGCAAAAAATGTATCATTGTGGAGAATTTTGTAACTAAATGGTTTCAAAAAATAGAAAGGAAAAGGAGTAAGAGTATGATGTACAAAAGGAAAAAAGGGTTTACTCTAATCGAATTATTGGCAGTAATAATAATTATAGGAGTAATTGCTCTAATTGTAACACCTACAATTGTTGGTGTTATTAAGAAGCAGGAAAAGAAAACCTTTGAAGAGAGTGTTCAAGGAATATTAAAAGCAATAGAGATAGATACAGCAGATGATAATTTTGATGTTCCGAGAGAATACCATTATGAAGAAGGTGTTTTAACTCTAGTTATGAGAGGAACAGATGGAGTTAATGAAGTAGTAAAGACAAATGGTAAATATGATGGAGTGGGAAGTTTTTATGTAGACGAAGATGGAGATATTATTATTACTAATGCATGTAATAGTACATATTGTGTAAACAATAGTAAAGATAATCCTGATCTTGTTATACATCCAAATGATGGAACTAATAATCCTCAAATAGATCCATCAGATCCAAAGATTGTATTAAATGGAAGTAAGACATTTATGGTAGGAATAGGAAGACCGTTTGAAGATCCAGGAGTAAAATCAACAACATATGCTGGAGATGAAATCCCATATTCGACTATCATCAAAAATGGTACAACAACTGTAGCTCAAATCAACACAGATATAGCAGGGACTTATACAATAACATATACAAATGAAAGTAATGGTAAAAAAGCAACTGTTACTAGAACAGTAAAAGTAGTAGAAATGAAGCCACAAATTGCAATTACATCTGCAGATGCTAATTATATAAAAAGCAAAGCAGTAGTAATAAAGATTACAGCAGTTTCACCAAACAAGGTAACAGCTTTTACTTATAGTATCAATGGTGTTTCAGAAACAGTTACAGGTGTATCTAAAACAATTACATTAAATCAAACTGGTGAATATACAATAATTGTTAATGTAACAGATGATAATGGATTTAGTAATACAGTAACAAGTGGGACTTATAAAATAGATGCCACAGCACCTGTAATAACATTTGAAGAAGATTATGTGGAATTAACTGCAAGTCAAGTGAGAGAGTATGACTTAAGGGCAGGAATGAAAGTAGAAGACAACATAGATGGTTTAATAGATAACAGTAAAGTAAGTATAAATGGAAATTTAAATAATACAATAGGAGAATATATTATTACTTATACTGCTAGAGATAGTGTAGGAAATGTAGGAACTAAACAAAGGACATTTAAAGTAGTAGATAGTGATAAGCCAGAAATTACAATTACACCTACTAATAATAGTATTTACGAAAAAAGCAAAACAATACAGATATCAGCAACAGATAATGTTAGGGTAGAAAGAATTAGTTATATAAGAATTAAAAATGGAGTAAGTGAAGGTGTATCACATGATATTGCTAATGGTGGAACTGTAACAATAAATGAAGATGGAATATGGCAATTAGAGGTATCAGCAGTAGATAATAGTGGGAATATAACGACTATTACAAGTGGTGAATATAAAGTAGATGTAACAAAACCTACAATTGTAATAGCAGAAGAACATAAGAATCAAACAATAAAGAAAACAGAAGTAAGTAATTATAAACCATATGAAGGTGTTACAGCAACAGATAATGTAGAAGTGTCAGGATTCCCAACAATATCTTGTACAGCTCCAGATTTGATAGAGTTAAAAGAATATGTAGTAACATGTACAGCAACAGATCAAGCAGGAAATGTATCTGATCCAGCACAAAAAAGAGTAACAGTAGTAGAGGCAGAAGGACCAATATTAAATACAGATAGTGGAGGAACAAAAGGTTCATGGTTACCAAGTCCAGGAAAGACAGAAACAATAAGAATAACAGATAATAGTTATTTGAGTAGTTTCACTTATGAAATAATAAAGGATGGAGCAAGTCAGGGCATTCAAACAGTAAATGTAAGTGGAAAGAAAAGTGCAGATGCTTCAGTAAATTTAAGTAGTTCAGGAAAATATGTAATTAAATTAACAGGAAGTGATCAATACGGAAATACAAGTACATATGAAAGTGGAGAATATTGGATAGATGTAGATAAACCAACAGCAGGAACAGCAAATTGTAATGGAAGTGCATGCGGAACAGGATGGTATACAGGAAATGTAACAATAACACCAGTAAATGGAAGCGATAGTTTATCAGGGCATAGGAGTACAACAGTAAGTCCAACAAGTATAACAGCAAGTACAAATGGAACAACAGTAACAGTAACAACGAGAGATAA
>CANSDD010000041.1 GCA_947645535.1 uncultured Mycoplasmatota bacterium | reverse complement strand
GATTTGGCGAAACTTTATGAGTGTAGGAATGGAACAAAAGAAATAAATCAAGCTGTGAAAAATAATATAGAAAAATTTCCAGAAAGATTTTCTTTTAAATTAACTGAAGAAGAAACAAAAATTTTTTGGGTCAAAAGTTTTGACCCAAAAAATATAGAAACACGTGGAGGAAGATTTAAAAATTACTAGAATTATTTCTATTCAAATGGCTCCACAAATTCGTTTACTTCAAAATAACGATGCTGAATTGGAAGAAAAAATTCAAAGTTCTATTACGAATACTATTCCATTATGGAAAAATCAAATTGTTTTAGCACTTGGCATGGCAAATACAAAAGATAAAAAGAGAAAAAGTATTCTTAAAACAATTACAAAAGAGGATATTTGTATATAAAGTGATATGTTCAAAATGATGTATTACTTTTTTTGTATTTATGTAGAATTCTACATAATTATATACTAGGAATTAGTTGTGCAAAAACAAAATCAATTAAATGCTTACATTTAGGATATTTAATCTCTTAGGGGTTAATATAAATTTGAAGTTAGAAGATGTCTAAGTAGTTTAGTAATAAAAGAGAGAATCAGAAACTTCATGATATTATTCATGTTTGTGTTCAGAATAATACCAAGTAACATTTTGCTCCTTTCGAAATTGTCATTTTTACCTCATTTTCTGATTGATATTGTATTAAAAAAGAGATATTTCATGTATATTATTGTAATTCTTATTTTATCATTAATGATAAAACAATTAGGATATAAAAATAAATGAAAATGACTTAAGTATCAGAAAGTGGAAATGTGAAAAGTGCAATTATATTGACGATAGAGATATCAATATTATGTATGGAAGGGTAAAAAGATATATGGACGTACTTGCAGTTAATTAAGATTATGATAAAAAACTAGGGTAGTGATTTATGTGCAAAGCAAGGTTTCTGTGAAAAAAATATCGTTAGATATGATTTTTCTACTAAAAAAGTAGGAATTTCCTACTATAATTTTGTTTTCATCATAATTTTAAATACTTGTTTTAAATGTTCTTTTTTATCATGATTCATTTCAATAAAATTAATATGCATTTGATATCCACTATCTAAGCTAAGTAATATTTCTACTTTACCAGGTTTAAAGTTAATTGCACTAGTTGATACAGAAGAATAGGGAATAATATGGATTTTTTTGTAATAAATAGCTACTGTATCTCTATCAAATAAAACCATCTTTTTATTTGTAAAAACAATATAATCTTTTGAGTTTTTATATGCCAATATTATTTTTTCTTCTTCTTCTATGTACTCAGTTGTATATTCTGGTAATTCTTCTAAACTTAAAATTTCTTTTTTAAAATCAAAATATTTTGATAATTCTTTAAATTTTATATATGCCATATTTCTACACCTCTACTTTTAAAATTATAGCATATCGCAAAGAAAAAGAAAAGTAATTCTATGAAACCAAGAAAAAAAGAAAAGGTTTGTCATAAAATTAGATAACTAGTCTCTTACAGTCTTTTCCTTATTATCCGTTAGTATTTAATGAATTATAAAGGGGCAAAATAAACAATAAAATTATAATTTCACTAAAATATGATTAAAGGAGATTAAGATTTCTCAACTAATAAATGTTTATTTTTAAAATTTTATTCTTTGAAAAAATACAATAAAAAGGATGTATGTTAGGGGAAACTTTCATGTACAATTTTGGACATTGTTATTTTCTAATTCTTATATTACCAATTTACATTGATTAGTAAATATCAAAATTTAAAATAAAATCAGCTATTTTTTTTGTAATACTTTCATAGTTGCATTTACTGTATCTGGATTTTTAAGTGATATATCTCTTTTTCTTAACATATCTTCTACTTTTATGTGGTGCATTAAGCATTCTTTTATTATAGCTCTAATTTCATCAGGATATTTTTGATATTGTTCAAATAAATGGAAAGCGAATATCGTTGATATTATATAAGTATAACAAGTATTCATAGAATATTTAATTGGTAATTCTATTTCTTTGATAGGTCCCATTTTTAAAAGCTTTTCACAACTTTTGTATTCAGCAATGTGGTCTTGAAGCGTTTTCGTACGAATTGTTAAGTAAAGATCCAATAATTTTTTTTCATTTAATAGTTCACTAAAATATGTAGTTGCAATAAGTTCTATTAAAATAGGTAATAATTCGTTATAATGATAATGAAATCCAGGTGTAGGCATATGGTTATTAAATAAAATATGTGTGTTTTCATGACATAGGGATAAAGCACTATAAGATAAATCAGTTCTATAGAGAACAATTTTGATTGGAGTAATTGTTTTTTCTTGTAAATTATAGCTGAATAGAGTAGCTCCATCAAACATTGGCATACTTGCTTTTTCGATTGGAATTGTTGTTAAGGGGGTACCTGTGTTTTCTCCTAAAAATGATTCGAAGAAAGAAATTGCTAATTGTTTATTTTCCTCTAAACTGTTTTTCTTAAAATCTTTTGAATAAGGAAATGAGATGCTAGAAGCTGTAATAGCTGCTTGTAAATTTTCAAAAATTTTTTTCTCACTTGCTCTTGATATATCAATTTTATCCAACGAAAATTTAAATGCTCTTATTTCATCAAAATAGGATATACTATCTTCAAGAATGGACTGTAAATTTTGATTCATATAAATCCTCCTCTTTTCATTCGCATTATAATAACACATATCTTGTACAAATACAAATTTTTTTGACAATAGTAGATAAAAATGTTATATTATTTTAGCTAAAAAGAGGAAAGATATTATGTTAGATTATTATGAACAGGCATTAAAATTATTTCAAATTGAATCTGGATTTGTTGATGAGCAGTTGGAAGAAATGTATAAACAATTATTAGAAAATTGTGAATCAAATGTATCAGAATATTTTAGTTCAAAATATTTAGATGAAAAATTAAGAAAAGATAAAATTAGAAGAGCTTATAAATGGTTACAGGAACCATTTAGACATTATATTGTAAGTAGTTTATCGAGTGAGATAAAACAAGAACAATTAGAAGAAGATATTTTGAAGCTAGTACATGATTATAGAAAACAGAATTATCATATAGATGAGTATTTTATTGCACAGTTAGTAGAATTGTTAGTGTCAAATAAAGAATTGCATCAATATCTTCGTGATATTGAATTTAAAAAAAATAAAAGAAATAGTTTAGCAGGATATGAACAAGATGGTACTTTAACAGTGTATAGTGATTCTATTTTAGAGTATATTATTTCTCCAAATAATTTAGAAGGAATAGATAATGAATATTATCCTTATTATGTAGTAATTTCTTTAATAACCCATGAAGTAGAACATGCGAATCAAAAACGTGAAAAAGAGAAGAATATTAGTCCTATTAAAAGCCAAATATGGAAAGCATGTGATTATTTTAGAAAACAATATGATTTAGAATTTCAAAAAATACTAAAATTCTCTAATCCTTTATTTGAGTTATTAAACTTAAAATTAAAATTTTTATATAGTATCAATCAGATAAAATATCAAAGATGTTGGGAGTATTCACCAAAAGAAAGAATCGCTGATTTAACTGGTTACAATTTAGTGCTATCTCTTATTGAAAAATCAAATAAAAAAGAAGAATTAGAAGCTTTACGAAATATTTTTACATCGAATTTTAGGCAAACATTATTTTTTGGATATGATAAACAAATTATACCAACTGAATATTATTTAAAGCAATTTAAAATGCAGGCAGAATATTTACGTATTTCTGAAATGGCCAAAAAAATAAGTTTAGAGGAACGATTATTATTAGGCATATTTATATCAGATGAAGAATTAGAACAATTGCTGAATGAAGAAAAAATAATTGAAAAGGTTAGAATATTGTGTTAGAATACTTATTCAAATGAGGGAGAAATAAATATGAAAAACTTTAAACTTTATGAAAATATAAATTTATGGTTCAAAAATAAAAAGATGAGATTATGTGCTGGAGTGGGAGCAATTATTGTATTCATGAGTGGATGTACTACATCTATAGATACACAAGAAAAGAAAGAAATTATTTCGGAAGGTACAAGTCAAGAAGAATTAGAAGAAACAATAGGAAAATGTGAAGAAAATAAAAATTTAGATGAGATAGTAGAAAGTGAAGAAACAGAAGTGTGTATTGTTCCTGAGGTGATAGAAATCAAAGAGCATTATGATGAAATAGATGATAATGGGGCCTACTTTCAAAAAGTAGTAGGGGAAGAAGTAACATTAGATGATATTATTTTAACAAGCGAAGAACGTAATATTTATGAAGATTCAGGATTAAGTAAACTTAGAAATGATATGTTAAATCAAATTCAAAATGAATTTCTTCATTCAGAAGAATTAATTACAATAGATCGTTTAAATGTTCGTAAATTTGCGCAAGATATTTTACTATCATCTATAGCAACCGATAAAGTGATAGAACATCAATATTCTACTTTATATAGAGAGGAAAGCGATGATCTTGATTGGGATAATTTGTTAGATGTATTAAAAAAGAATAATGAAGAAATTATTAAAGAGCAAACTGAAAGAGAAGAAAAGGGATATGAATTATTCATTGAAATAGAGAAACTTACAGATGAAGATTTAGAAATTTGGATTTCCCAGTTTCATACTTTTATGAATAAAGTAAGAGAAAAGATACCAAATGTAGATATGAAAAGACTTGCTTGTACTTTAGAAAATTATAGTGTTTGTTATGAAAAAGCCAATATTTTTAATATAGGATGTACAGCTACTGTAACTTCTGATAAGATGTTATATCCATTATGGAATGAGTGGTATCCAAATATGGAAATTTTTGAAGAGACAAATTATCATGAGTTCTGCCATTTGTTATCTATATCTTGTGCGGATGAAAAAAATGAATTTTTCTCATTTCTTGGTAGTGGAATTAAAACAAGTTTTCTTATTATAAACAATGAGGATTTTATTTTGAAAAATTATCTAAAAAAAGGAGATGCATCGATTTATTTTCCTTTCTCTTATACTTTCTTAGAAGAGAGTAATGCTGAAAGTTTTACCTCTCTGCTATTAGAAATAGATAAAAATGTATATTTCGATAAATTATTTATGAAAAATAATTTGGAATTTTCGTTATTGTTATCTCCATCTTATAGACTAGGAAATTTTGAAAAGGCTGGAATTTTACATAATCCCATTGCGTTGATACAACAATTTCCAGTATTAGGAACAAATACTTCAGATATACAAGAATACTTTTTTAGAGAATTAGAAATGTTAGAAAGTTATAATATTATCAATGATTTAAATCGATCAGCGAATTTTAATTATGATATATTTAAGAATAATCCAGATAACTATGAGGAAGAAGTAGGAAATAGAGTAGTGATATTAGAAAATTATGCAGATTTACAAATGACAAGAAATTTCTTATGGAATTTGGGACTTAGCAAAAGTATAACCAAACCTGATATGACGTTAGACGATTGTTACTATTTAATGAATTTATATTTTGAAAGATTACAAAAGCAAAGAGAAGGCATTATGAAAAGATACAATATAGAATCTATTGATACCTATGATTATTTAGAATCTAAAGAAAATTTAGTTATTCTTTTTGAAAATTATCTAAAGAGTTTTTATTTTGATGATTTTTATCATTATGGTGATATAGAATATTCATTAGAAGAAGGTAATTTATCAGAGGCATTTACTGAAGAAGAAAAGAGATATATTTATACTTTATATTTAGATATAGAAGAGTATCAACGTTATTTAGATAGTGACACAACTACTTATATGACCGAAGAAGAAATAAAGGTTTATTATAAAATTGCTGATGGTATGTGAAAACATATCATTTTTCCTTATTCTATGATAAATTTAGTAGACTTTAAATTTAAAAATATGATACAATGAAGTTGGTGATATTATGCTTTATACTTCTATAGAAAATAAAAAGATAAAAGATTTAAAAAAATTAAATATAAAAAAGTACCGAGATAAAACAAATTTATTTTTAGTAGAAGGAAAACATTTGGTATTAGAAGCATATAAGACAGGATATTTAAAGGAATTATTATTAGAACAAGATGAGTTATTTCCTTTATCTGTTACAACTAATTATCTTAGTAATAATGTCATTCATTACATTAGTGATGTAGAAAGTCCAAGTACAGTATTTGGAGTATGTGAAAAAAGAAAAGAGGAAGAAATATCTGGAAACCATATTTTAATATTAGATGGGGTGCAAGATCCTGGTAATCTTGGAACGATTATTAGAAGTGCAGTAGCATTCCACATAGATATGATTGTTTTAAGTCCAGATACTGTTGATATTTATAATTCGAAAGTGATTCGTTCTAGTCAAGGTATGATATTTCATATTCCAATTGTCGTAAAAGACTTATATGATGTGATTCCAAATTTACAAAAAGAGCATTATAAAATTTATGGAACCAAAGTGACACATGGAAAAAGTTTAAAAACAGTAGAAAAAAATGAAAAATATGCAATTATAATGGGAAATGAAGGTCAAGGAGTAGAAGAAGCTATTTTAGAGCTTTGTGATGAATATTTATATATTGATATGGATGATAGATGTGAAAGTTTAAATGTAGGGGTTGCCACAAGTATTATTTTATATGAATTAGATAAGTAGGTGCGAAGGATGAATTGGATTTATATTGGAGAAATTGTAAATACGCATGGATTAAAAGGAGAAGTAAGATTATTATCTGATTTTGAATATAAGAAAGAGGCTTTTCTTTTAGGAAATAAAGTATATATAGGAAAAAATAAGGAAGAAGTAACAATTAAAACTTACCGTGTTCATAAAGAATATGATATGTTTACATTTGAAAACTTAAATACAATAGATGATGTAATTATCTATAAAGGAGAAAAAGCTTATATGAAAAAGGAAGAACTACATGTTGATGGCTATTATAAAGAAGATATTGTAGGATTATCCGCATTTTATCAAGATAAAAATATTGGAACAGTTACTTCTATTATGAAAAGTAAAGCCCATGATATTTTAGTTATTACAGATGGAGAAAAAAGAAATTTAATTCCTTATATTCCAGAATTTATTTTAAAAATTGATTTGGAAAAAAAAATAATCAATATCAATGTAGTCGAGGGACTTTTAAATGAAAATTGATATTTTAACGCTTTTTCCTTCTATGTTTGATGGCTTTCTTCATGAATCAATTATTAAAAGGGCAATAGAAAGTAAGAAAGTAGAAATAAATGTACATGATATACGTGAATTTTCTTTAGATAAACATAAAAAAGTAGATGATTATGGATTTGGTGGGGGACAAGGAATGGTTTTGATGCCACAGCCAATCTTTGATGCAGTAGAGCATTATAAGACTGAAAATTCTAAAGTTATTTTAGTGACTCCTCAAGGAAATGTATATAATCAAAGAGAAGCATATTTTTTAGCGCATGAATCCCATCTAATTATTGTATGTGGTCATTATGAAGGATTTGATGAGAGAATTAGGACACTTGCTGATATGGAAATTAGTATTGGTGATTATGTTTTAACAGGCGGAGAACTTCCTAGTATGGTTATCACAGATAGTGTAGTTAGATTATTAGATGGAGTGATAACTGAAAAGTCACATATAGCAGATTCATTTCATAATAACTTATTGGATTATCCTGTTTATACAAAACCTGTAGATTTTAGAGGAATGAAAGTACCAGACGTACTACTTTCTGGTCATCATGCAAATATAGAAAAATGGAGATATGAAGAACAAATAAAAAGAACAAAGATAAGAAGACCTGATTTATTAGAAAGGAATGAATAGTTTATGACAAAATATTATTCTATTATAAAAGAGCCAAAAAATAGTAAAATTGAAATTGATTATAATAAATTAAACGGATTTCGTTTAATGCCAAAAAATCAAGTAGAATATGATGGAATAATGGTGAATAAGCTTGTTCTTATTAATCAGTCTTTTATTGAAAGAGTTTTAAAAAAGAAAATTAAAAGAAAGCTAGATTTATATTTAAATTTAATTATAGAAACATTAGGACAAGAATCTGATGATGAAAGTGGTGAAAGTATTCGCCAAGCTTTGAATGATTTATCTAGATATCGTGATGTGATTGAATATAAATATCAGAAATATTTAGATGAAAAATATATTGCTTTATTACTTCAAAAGATTGCTATTTTGGAATATGAGTTGAAACAGAAATTTGTTTCTATGATGAATTATCAAGAAGTGGAAAAGGAAGAACATTCAAAGAGTGGAAGAAGTAGATAGGATAAAATAAGATATTTTATAAAAAATTAAGTAAGTTGATAGGATAATTTTCAATTATGCTTGCATATATTAGAAATATATGGTAGAATTTAATACGTTGTAATCCGCTTGCATTGTTATTATTTTGAGCAATGATTACAGATTATAAAGAGGAGCGTGTAACATGAACTTAGTAGAAAAAATTACGAAAAGTCAAATTAGAACAGATATCCCAGAATTTCGTGTTGGGGATACAGTTAAAGTCGATGTAAAAATTATTGAAGGAAAAAGAGAAAGAATTCAAGCTTTTGAAGGATTTGTAACAGCAATTCAAGGAAGTGGAATTGGAAAAACATTTACTGTTAGAAAAATATCTAGTGGTGTAGGAGTAGAGAGAATCTTTCCAATGAATTCACCAAAGATTGATTCAGTAACGGTTGTAAGACGTGGTAAAGTAAGACAAGCAAAACTTCGTTATTTAAGAGATATCAAAGGACAAGTTCGTATTAAAGAAAGAAGAAATAAGGCTGCATAGTCTTATTTTTGCTAAGGGGTGAAGTTATGAATCGTATAAAAAATTTACTTCCATATATAGTTATTATTATTGTTGTTATTTTGATGCGTACTTTTATTATAACACCTGTTAAAGTAGATGGTTCTTCGATGGTTCCTACGTTAAAAAATAATGATATTTTGTTATTAAAAAAATATGATAAAGACTATAAGTATGGAGATATTGTGATACTAAAATATGGGAAAGCTAATTTGGTAAAAAGAATTATAGGAGTTCCTGGTGATTCTGTTAGAATTACAAATGGGATACTTTATATCAATGAAAAAGAGATTGAGGATCCTTATAGTAAAATTACAAATAATTTTAATCTTTCTGATTATGGATACAATAAAATACCAAAAGATTATTATTTCGTAATGGGTGATAATAGAACTGCATCTAGTGATAGTAGAATTATTGGGTTAATAAAAAAAAGTGATATATTAGGAACGACTAATTTTAGAATATTTCCATTTTCAAGTATAGGAAAAGTAAAGTAAGGATGGTTTTTTTAAAATCATTCTTTTATGTTATAATGTTTGAAAGAGGTGTTTAGCATGCATGGACGTGGAGCAAAAGGTTCTGTAAAAGATAGGATATATCAATTTTGGTTAATCCAATTGTTTTTAAAAAGAAAAAAGAAAAAACAAAAAAGAAAAGAATTAAAACAAAAACAATTGGAAGAAAGAAGAAAAAAAATTTATCAAGAAATGTTTGAAGTAGAAGAAAATCACTGGAAATTATCAAAAGCTCCAACTGTATTTCAAAAAAAGGAAGGCATTAAAGTAACACTTTTTCCTTTTGGAAAAAAGCCAGATAAAGTAATTGAAGTATTGGAAGAAAAAAAGAAAGTTGGCATTGAAGAGACAAAAGAAGAAAAAGAGATAAAAAAAGAATTAACAGAATTTGTGCATAAGACAGAAGCAATTGTAAAAGATACAAAGGAAAAAGCAGAAAAGAAAGTAAAAGAACCAAAGGAAGCAAAAGAGATGAAGAATGCTTTAGAAAGTAATCTTTCGCAAATTGAAATATTAAAAAAAGAATATCAAACAATTATTAAAAGAAATCCAAAAGCTGAAAATACGATTGTAACTGTAGAACCTTTTAAAAAGCAAATGGCAAGTATTAGTATGGCTAAATTATCGGAAACAGAAAAAATATGTAAGGAAGAATTAAAACGAGTAGAAGAAGTATTAGTAGCAATACCAATAATTACGGAAACAGAGGAACAAAAGAAATCTGAAGAAACACTTAACTTAGAAAGTGAAAAGAAAAAGTCAGAAGAAAAAAGTAAGATAGAAGAGAAAAATAAAAATACAAAACAAAAAGAACAACCAAGTATAGAAAAAAAAATTTTGAGGCAAGGAAATCAATCAATAAGAGAAAAGGAGAATATTGTAAATAATCAAGAAACATTAGGTTCACTAGAAAAAGTAAAAGAAAATAATGTTAAAGAAAATCAAAATGTTTCTATTATAGATAAAGTAGTGATTGATGGACCTATCCAAAAAGGAATAACTACAATTGCAGTAGCAGGTGGTACCTTAATTGCTTTTCCTGCTTTATTACAATCTATTTTAAATAATAAGGAAAAACAAAAAATTAAAAGCGAGAAAAAAGAAAAAAACGAAAATAGCGATACAAATAGTAACAAAAGTATGCAAGGAGATAAAGATGTAAATAAAGAAAAAAGTAAAAATGAAAAACAAGAAAAAGAGAAAAAAGAAAAATTAGATAATGAAAGAAAAGAAAAAAAATTAAAATTATATCGAAATAAATTAGAAGCGAGTAAGGAAGCTGAAATATTGATTAAATCTGAACTTCAAAGGCAAAAAGATTATTTGAAAAAGTTGGATGAAAAAATAGGAAAGTTAGAGATTAGTGTAAGAACACAATATCGTTTTAGGGGAATTCAACATTTAATTACAAATGTTTTAAAGTTTGCTATAGGTGTTTTTACAATTCCATTTTCTAGAAAACGTATTTTTGGAACAGCGATAGGGCTTGCTCTTATCGGAAATAGTATTAGAGGAATTCGTAATAGTTTTAGAACTGAAAAAAATCGTATTTCATATATTGAATTAAAAGATTTTTCAAAAGCTATTTATAGTGAACAAATGGCTCTTTTAAAAACAAAACATTTAATTGTTGATTCATTGGATCAATTAAAGGATTTAAAAACAGAGCTAGAAGAACAATATTATGGAAAAATATCATTTGATGAGTATGATGAAATGTTAAATAAATTAAATTCAATTGAACAAACACTTATTATTAAACAAAAAGAGATAATTACTTTAGAAGAGAGTTTAACGAAAGCTGAAGAAAAAAATAAAGTAAAAGTAAAACAAATAGAAGAAATGCAAAGTAGGCATTAAATATATTAAGCATTGAAATATGAACTTTTATGATAGCTTAGAATATAAGGAAAAATTAGAAGAATTAGAAAATATAGTATATTTTAAATGTGATTTAGAAAATCTGACAAGTATAGAAAAATTTAAATGAAATTTATGAAGTGAAATACTATTATTATGCAGATGAAAATGCTTCAACGAGATGGTGCAATTTGTCATTTATGTAAAAATGGTAAAAAGATATCTGAATGGAATGGAAAGATAGCGAAAATAATCAATCATTCAGATAGAACTAATCATTTAATTTTTGATGAATATTTATATGATTATAGTGTATTAAATTTATCTAATTTAAAATTTATGTATTATTTGCAGATGAAATCATATTTACGACAAGAAGATAGAATTCAAGAAACTTTTATATGGTGTGATGTTCATTATGACAAATATCATAATTATTTAGCAGTAGAAGGTTGTATTTGGGCAATCCCTTATTCAGTTATTATAATAGATTTTAATAATTTCATGGAATTTACTTCTGCTAGTAAGTGGTTTGACATTAAAAAAATGATAGATTCTAATTATGAAAAATATGATAATATTGATGTAAAAGAATGAACAAAGGCTGGAATTATTTGTATAGGAGAGAAATTAAATGAAGAAATAAAAATTACTATGTTAGATTTAATGAATTCTATAATGTTCTGATATTAAAAATATTTTAGAAAGTAGGTGTAATTATGAATAAACGAGTATACCATGGCAGTTCTAATGGAAATATAGAGGTTTTAGCTTCGCATAAGAGTACTCATCAAAAAAAATGTATTTATGCGTCAAGTAATAAAGTAGTAGCACTTCTTTTTATGGGAAAAGGAAATAGAGATTTAGATACTAGAATTTCTAGTGTAAATGGAAAACCTGAACTAGTAGAACGAAGAAAAGGGGTTTTGGAAACTTTATATCAGAAAGAAGGATATTTATACGAATTAGATGGCACAACCTTTGCACATTATGATTATTTATGGTCATTAGAAGTTATTTCGTTTGAAGATGAAATCAAACCAATCAATAAAGTTTATTATCCAAATATTTTAAAAGTATTAATTGAAGAAGAGAAAAAAGGAAATCTTATTATATATCGTTATCCTAATAGACCTAAGGATGTGCCACTTGATAATTCAGATTTGATAGAAAAATATATTCAGTTTGAAAAAGAGGGACTTACAGGCTCTATTTCTATGTTGCTAAAAATATATCCAGAATTTTCAGAAAAAATAAAAGCGTAATTGAAAAAATAAATAATCAAGGTTTTTCCCTGATTATTTATTTTCATTTGATTCAATATTGTTTTCAGAATTAGTATCTGCTGTATCTTTTTCTTTACGAAGTGTAGCTGAAATTTTATCTGTTTTTCCATCAGCTAATTGTTTTTTTATATTGGCAATAACACCACTAATTCCTAAGATAGTAAATGCAACAGAAATCGCTAAATCTTTGAATAGAGCATTTTTAAATTCAGTAGATTGATATAAAATTTCTACATTGTTCCATGTCATAGGAAGATTTTCTTTTCCTAATAGTAACAAAGGAATTACTACTAATGTAGCAACAACTACCATAATAAGTGAAATAATAGAAATAATAATTGGTAATTGTTTTGTTATTTTTCCTTTAAATAATTGATATCCCATTAATGCTCCCATAGCAATGAGAATAGCTAATAATGATAAAATCATTTCTCCATATACATACATAAGAACCCAGGGAATGGTTGCAATCATCGCTCCTATTATTGCTCCAATAATTCCTAATACAATACTTTTCTTTTGTTCTTGTTTTTCCATAAATTTACCTCTCTCCTTACTTGGTCTCTATAATTATAGCATAAAATAGAAATAAGAGACAATATGATTGGAAATAATATCTTATAAGGGAATTTTCAAAAATAAAAGTCAATATTTAAAAACTTAATTTGACTAAAAT